>CAYPVN010000198.1:0-3270 GCA_964414155.1 uncultured Chitinophagales bacterium | reverse complement strand
TAAGAAAATATATTGATGGAAAGAAACCAGTCAAGGCGATCGTCGTAAAGAACAAGCTTGTGAATCTTGTCGTGAAGTAGGAGATGTTTACTCCACACAGCGTCCGAAATCCCCGATGAGCGTATACGGCCGTGTCCTTAGATATGTTCGACCGTACAGGAAACGGTTGGCCATCTCCATGATCTATTCTGTGGTCTTTTCTCTCTTCAGCGGTTTCTCCATCTACCTGACGATCCCACTCCTGGAGACGCTCTTCGCGAAGACAGCGCCCGCGGCTCAGACCGTGCAGCAAACCACCGCGCCAAGCTTTATTCCGGAATGGCTCCTCACGCTTAAGGAATCGATCTCGACCGCTTTTCAGCGACTGATTTTCCATGGGAATGCAGAAGAATCGCTGCTGCTGATTTGCATCGTCATTGTGCTTGCCTTTTTAGTGAAGAACGTGTTTGGCTATCTGCAATCCAACATGATGATGTTTGTGGAGCAATCCGTTACGAGAGATTTGCGGGATGCCCTTTATCGTCATATTCACCAACTGCCGCTCGCGTATTTTACCAACGAACGAACAGGCAATCTCATTTCGCGCGTCATGAATGATGTGAACGTCGTAAATTCCGGGATATCGGCAACCTTCTACACTCTTATCCGGGAGCCCCTCCTTGTAATTGTGTACCTGACAATCGCGTTGATGCTCAGCTGGAAACTGACGCTGATTTCCTTCGTTGTGTTCCCTCTTGTTCTTCTCGTGATTGCAGCCGTCGGGAGGAGGGTGCACCGAGAAGGAGGCCTGGTGCAAGAGCGGGTTGCTGATGTGACGTCGGTCGTTCATGAAACCATCTCAGGCGTTAAGGTGGTGAAGGCGTTTGGGATGGAAGAATTCGAGAATCGGAAATTTGCAAGAGAGAACAGGCGCTACTTCCAGACGATAGTCAGGATCGTGCGAATCAAGAACCTTTCGTCGCCAACCACAGAGTTTCTGAGCGCACTCGCCGGAGGGGCGGTTATTTGGTATGGCGGCCTGCTGGTACTCGCCCAGGAGAGCATGAAGGCCAGCGAGTTTCTCGGTTTTCTTTTTGCCGTCTTTCAACTCATGCCACCGATTAAGGAGCTGAGCAGCGTCAACAACAGAATACAAGAGGCAACGGCCGCCGGCAAGCGTGTCTTTGAAATTCTGGATACCGAGCCCAACATCAAGAATCCGCCTAGCGCGGTGAAGCTGAGTGATTTCAAGTCGACGATTGAGTTCAAAAATGTTTCCTTCAGTTATAATCCAGGAGACATCGTTCTCACCGATGTGAATCTGACGATCAACAAGGGTGAAGTCGTGGCGATTGTTGGACCGAGCGGCAGTGGGAAGTCGACGCTCGTCGACCTAGTGCCGAGATTCTATGATCCCACCGGGGGATCCATTACCGTTGACGGGATCGACCTGCGTGCAGTTGACGTTGATTCGCTTCGCGATAAAATTGGTATCGTTACACAAGAGACGATTCTCTTCAACGATAGTGTGCGAAATAACATCGCCTACGGGCTTGAGAACTGTCCTCCGGATCGGATCATTGCGGCAGCGAAAGCAGCAAATGCACACAGCTTCATTGAGGAAATGCCGAAGGGTTACGATTCGGTGATCGGCGAACGGGGGGTGAAACTCTCCGGCGGCGAGCGCCAGCGTCTTTCTCTTGCGAGGGCTATCTTGAAGAATCCTCCAATCCTCATTCTCGATGAAGCAACATCTGCGCTCGATACAGAATCAGAAATCCTTGTTCAGGAGGCGATTGAAAACCTCATGAGTGGCAGAACGTCAATCGTGATTGCACACAGGCTGTCAACTGTTCAGCATGCCGATGTCATTGTTGTGCTGGAGGCTGGGAGAATCGTTGAACTGGGGCATCATAAGGAATTGCTCGGCAATTCCAATGGACTGTACAAGAAGCTCTATGAACTTCAGTTTAGGTTGTAATGACAGGTCCCGGTAAAAAAGTTGTCGGTCTTGCTGCGCCAGCAGAAGCCTCGGGCTGGCTGAAGACCCTGATGATGCTGTTCGTCTTCGTTTTTCTTGCATCCAACTATTTTTCCATCGCAGTCAATTCCATAGCACTTGGCTTGATAGCGATCTGCTGGGTAGCAGTGATGCTTGTCGAGCGACGCGCTTCTGTTTCGTCAACACCTCTTGATTATTTTGTTCTTGCATATGTTGTAGCTGAGCTTCTGGCAACCGTTTTTTCCTGGAACCCTGCACAATCGCTTCTATTCTCCAAGCGACTTCTCCTGATTGGGATTGTGTATCTTTTCGCGAGCATCACAGCGACCGAACTGCAGGCGAAACGGTTCGTAAGTGTTTTGCTCGGATCGGCAACGGTTGTTGCGCTGATCGGTGTGGGGAAGGTTCTGTTCGGAGAGCATGGGGAGAATGCCCGGCTCGGCATCTTTCAATTTTACATGACGACTTCGGAGCTGATGACGATTTCAGCGCTGCTCGTGTTGCCGTTTGTTGTCCATGCGAGAACACCCCGTCCAGTACGATGGCTTGCGCTGGCCGCCTTGATACCCATATTGATATCGTTGTATGCAACAGTTACCCGCGGCGCATATCTTGCAGCAACTGTCGGGGCGATCTTTACTGCGCTGGTGAGAAACAAGAGAATCCTGATTCCTCTTGTAATTCTTCTTTTGTTGGTCGTAGTGTTTGCACCGCCGTATGTTGAGAACCGTATCAAGAGCATCACGGATATCAACCATCCCGATAACGCGTCGCGGCTTATGATGTGGGGGTTGGGAATGAAAATATTTGCAGACCATCCAATTGTTGGAGTAGGAGATATCGACCTTCACGAATTACTTGTTCAGTACGCAGGTCCCGACCAATTTATTGAGCATGGTCATCTCCATAATACATTCATGCAATTCCTCGTTACGATCGGGTCGTTAGGGTTTATTGCAATTGTAGCGCTCTTCATCAGGATGTTTGTAGTGGAGTGGCGCATTTACAAAGCTGTTAAGGATGACTGGTTTGCCGGATCATTTTCACTCGGTGCGCTGGCTGTCTTTGTGGGCTTTCAGGTGACAGGCTTATCTGAATGGAGTTTTGGCGATCAGGAGGTCGTCATTATGGTGTGGACGACGCTGGGACTTACCCTTGGAATCGGAAAACTGTACTCTCAACAAGCTGTGGCGAGCAGTTGATGCCACGACTCTCGGTGATCACGTTGACGCTGAACGAAGAGCACAATATTGCCGAATGCCTTTCCGGCGTTCAGTGGGCGGATGAAC
>CAYPVN010000197.1:0-3273 GCA_964414155.1 uncultured Chitinophagales bacterium | reverse complement strand
CAGCTCATCGATGTCGAAACCGACGCACAGCTCTGGGCGGAGACGTACAAAGGAAAGCTGGCGGATGTCTTTGATATCCAGGAGCAAGTCTCAAAACAGATTGTCGATGCGTTGATGGTCAAGCTCACGCCGGTGGAGAAGGTGGCATTGACAAAACGATCGACGGTCAATGCGAACGCGTTCGACTGCTATCTTCGAGCGAGAGACCATTTGTACAAGCGAACAAAGAACGGCGTGCAGTTTGCCATTCAGCTCTTTCAAAAGGCGATTGAGCTGGACCCACGCTATGCAGCGGCCTATGCGGGATTGGGCGAAGCATACGCGACGATGCACTATGATTATGATACCAAGGAGATGTGGTTCGACAAGGCCATCGAATCCAGCCTCAAGGCCCTCCTGTACGATTCAACTCTGGCTGAAGCATATGCCGCGCTTGCACTCGCATACATGAGCAGAAAGTCGCTCGATCAGGCGCTGGAGGCGGGACATAAATCCATCGAGCTCGATCCCAGCAACTTCACCGCCTACTGGATTCTTGGACGCATCCTCCATCTCGCCGACCGGGATCGGGAAGCGGTGGAGATGCACAAGAAGGCCATCGCGCTCAATCCCGACTTTCACACAGCGTACGGCGATCTGCGCGTCGTCTACGAGCGATTGGGGGAGCAGGCACTGCATGATGAGATCCTGAACACCCTGCTCGAAGTATATCCACGCTACCTTTCGCAACACCCGGACGATGCCCGCTCGCATATTTACTATGCGATCGACCTTGTACATGTGGGAAGAACTGATGAAGCAAGAAGCGAAGCCGCCAGAGCACTGGAGCTCAGCCCCGGTGACTCTCTCATGATGTACAACGGGGCCTGTTTCTACTCACGCATCGGTGAGAAGCGGCTTGCCATCGAATCGCTGAAGAACTCGGTTGCTGCCGGGCTGGAGGATTACGAATGGATCAAGCGCGACCCTGACTTTGACAACATCCGCAGTGAGCCGGAGTACATCGAACTCATGAAAGGGAAATAAACGATAGATCTGACAGGTTGTCCGGAACCAATTAAGGGACTTAGTTGATGATCGACAAAACAGTTTCACATTATAAGATACTTGAGGAAGTGGGACGCGGTGGGATGGGGGTTGTATACAAGGCAATGGATATCAAACTTGAGCGTCCGGTTGCCATCAAGTTCCTGCCTCCCCACTTCTCAGCCTCTGAAGAGAGTAAGGCACGCTTCATTCAGGAGGCGAAGACCGCGGCATCCATCAACCATCCTCACATCATGGGTATGTATGAGATCGATGAGTACGAGGGAAGTACGTTTCTGGTGATGGAGTTCATCGAAGGCCATACACTGAAATCCCATATTGCGAATCTCAAGTCAGGTGACGGCATTCCCCTGAAGCAAGCCCTCGATTGGGCGACTCAGATAGCACAGGGACTGAAGGCTGCTCACGATAAGGGGATAATGCACCGGGACATCAAGCCCGAGAACATCATGCTCACGAAGGACGGAAGGCCGAAGATCATGGACTTCGGCCTCGCCAAGCTGAGAGGCAGTGCAGGCCTGACAAGAACGGGTGCATCCGTCGGAACATTTTCCTACATGGCGCCGGAGCAGATGCAGGGGATTGCCGTAGACCACAGATGTGATATCTGGGCCCTCGGGGTTGTCCTGTATGAAATGCTTACGGGTGAACTTCCATTCAAGGCAGACCATGAGGCAGCACTCACATACCTGATCGTCAACCAGGAACCACTGGTTCCGAGCGTCATGGATCGGCGAATTCCTCATGCCGTTGATACTGTGGTTAAAAAGATGCTTGAGAAGGACTGGGATGTTCGCTACAAGAACTGCGAGGAATTGCTTGAGGCTTTCGATCATCTTGGTAAGGACCTCGAAACGACGGCCCTGGCGTCGAAGACGAAAGCCATCGCCGTTCTTCCCTTCGAGAATATTAGCGCGGAGAAGGAGAATGACTACTTCAGCGACGGCTTGACGGAAGAAATCATCGCAAACTTTTCCAGACTCAAGGAGATGCGTGTTATTTCGCGAACCGCTTCGGTTCAGTACAAAGGGACGAAGAAAGACATCAAGACTATTGGTAGGGAGCTTGGAGCCCGGTACATTCTCGCCGGCAGCGTACGAAAGCATCAGGACAATCTGCGCATTACCGTCGAAGTGGTGGATGCAGAGACAACAGATCAGCTCTGGGCCGAGACATATAAAGGAACCATGGCGGATGTCTTTGATATCCAGGAGCAGGTTTCGAAACAGATCGTCGAGGCCCTGATGCTGAAGATGAGTCCGAGCGACAAGGTGGTTCTCAAGAAGCGAACGACCTTGAACCCCGAAGCGTTCGACTGCTACCTGCGCGGCAGGAATTTCTTGACAAACCGCTCGAGGAAAAGCATGCAGCTGGCAATCCAGTTGTTTCAGAAGGCCATCGAAATTGATCCCCGATATGGTGACGCATATGCCGGGCTTGGGGAGGCGTATGCAACATTGTTTCAATTGTTCGAGCGCGACGGATCCTTGCTCGATAAGGCCATTGAAGCGTGCCTGAGTGCGTTGATGTACGATTCCGGGTCTTCCCTAGCCTACGCAGCACTTGCGCTTGCACACTTCCACAAGAACTCGTTCGATCAAGCCCTTTCCGCAACCGAAAAATCCATTGAACTCAACCCGGACAATGAGTCAGCGTATTGGATTCTTGGTCGCATTTATCACACAACGGACCGAGACAGGGAAGCAGTGGAACCACTCTTGAAGGCGAAAAAGTTGAACCCCGATTTCTACACGGTCTATGGCGATCTGCAGATTGTCTACTCCCGGTTGGGAGAGAAAGAGAACTATGATCGGGTGCTCCAGGAAGGCCTTGCGGTCTACAGGCGGTACGTTTCGAAGAACCCTGAGGATGCGCGAGCCCATATGTTCTTCGCAACCGATCTTGCGCAGGCCGGAATGAAGGAAGAAGCAAAAGCAGAGGCCGCAATGGCGCTCGAGCTGAGTCCGGATGATCCCTTGATGTTCTACAACGCCACCTGCTTTTACAGTCAGTTGGGAGAAAAAGCCTTTGCGGTGGATGCCCTGAAAAATGCATTGGCTGCCGGGTTCGTTGATTACGAATGGTTGAAGCGCGATTCGGATCTTGAACCTATCCGGGGCGAAGCAGGATACATGGAGGTAATGAAAGGGAAATGATGCCGATCCTGATGAGTCTTCCAATCCAACCATTGAAAGAGGGATTGTGTAGGATTTCTGGGTTTTGCTT
>CAYPVN010000196.1:0-3279 GCA_964414155.1 uncultured Chitinophagales bacterium | reverse complement strand
AAGTTCGGTCAGCCGGAAGTGAACCTCGGCATTATCCCCGGTTATGGCGGAACGCAACGGCTTGCCAGGCTTATCGGTCGCGGTCCGGCAATGGAAATGATACTCACAGGCAATCCGATTGACGCCAACGAAGCGCTCCGTCTGGGTCTCGTCAACAGAGTTGTAACACAGGCCGATCTTCTTGGTGTAGCAACGAGAATTGCGGAGGCAATTGCGAGCAAGGGACAAATCGCCATCCGGATGGCGTTGAAGGCGGTGAACATGACACAGGAAGCCACATTGAGCGACGGCCAGCGGCTCGAAGCTTCGCTGTTTGGCGTTTGTTGTGACACGGAGGATTTCAAGGAGGGGACTGCGGCGTTTCTAGAAAAGAGAAAACCCGGTTTCAAAAGTAAATGAGTGAAGAGGGAAGCAGTAGTGGAGGTGGATTGAGGAATAATCGCCGCGTAGTTCTTGCATGGCTGCTTGCAAGCTGCGCGCTGGTGCTCGTTCTGCTCAATATCGCGTCAGAGAAAATAGCCCAGCGGAGCGGGCGCGGGCGAAGCACTGCGACTCAGGTGGTATCGGAGAAGGACGAAACTGTTGCTGCGATTAACGGTGCAGTTGATTCGTTGCTCACTCGTTACCAGGTTGACCGGCGTGCCGTGAAATCATGGTACGTTCAGACGCCTGACAAGAAGAACATACGGCTGGAAAGACGGGTGATTGTATCGGCTGACTTCCTCAGTATGAATTTCAATCTGGATCTCAATCGCATGGTCTCAGCATACGGCGCCAGTGCTATGGCAACGGAACGGACGAAAGAAAGCACCGTCATGGTCCACATCATAAGGGATAATATGATTGTCCAGAGCATTACGTTTCTGATGCAGCCTGCATCGAACACCGCTCACAAGAAGTGATTCATACAAAGGAGAGCCACCATCGATAAGGAACAGTTGAAATCAAGATCGGAGAATCAAAGCACCTCGACTGCGCTCATGGACAAAATCGTTTCATTGAGCAAGCGGCGGGGTTTCGTCTTTCAATCCAGTGAGATTTATGGAGGATTGAACGGGTGCTGGGACTACGGTCCGCTCGGTGTTGAGCTGTTGCGCAACATCAAGGACCAGTGGTGGCAGGCGATGACGTTCCGCGAAGATATCGAAGGGATCGATGCGGCCATCCTCATGCATCCCCGTGTGTGGGAAGCATCCGGACATGTTGCGAATTTCACCGACCCGATGGTGGACTGCAAGGAGTGCAAGGCGCGGTTTCGTGCCGATCAGGTTGAAGACGCACCGTGCGGGAGCCCCGCCTACAAAGGCCGCAAGGCGATCAAGTGTCAAGCTGAAGGGAAGTTTACCGAAGCGCGACAATTCAACCTTATGTTCAAGACGTTCGTGGGCCCCGTGGAGGACGATGGCGCGGTGGTGTACCTTCGCCCGGAAACTGCACAGGGCATCTACGTGAACTTCCTGAACGTCCAGTCGGCGTCACGACAACGGCCGCCATTCGGTATTGCACAGATTGGCAAGGCCTTCCGCAACGAAATCAATACAAAGAACTTTCTTTTTCGGACGCGGGAGTTCGAGCAGATGGAGATGCAGTTCTTCGTCAAACCGGGAACCGATACGGAATGGTTCACCTACTGGAAAGAGGAGCGATTGAAGTGGTTCGTCGGCCTCGGTATGACGCCGCAAAAGCTCCAGTGGCATCAGCATGAACCGGACAAGCTCGCACATTACGCGAAGGATGCATACGATATCGAATATCAATTCCCATTCGGCTGGGGAGAGATTGAAGGGATTCATAACAGGACGGACTATGATCTCTCGAAGCACGAGGAGTTCTCCGGCAAGTCATTGAAATACTTCGATGATCAAACCAAAGAGAAGTACACCCCCTTCATCATTGAGACCTCAGCCGGGGCAAGCAGGTCGTTCATGGCGTTTCTCGTGGATGCTTACAAGGAAGAAGAAGCTCCGACGGCAGACGGGAAAATGGAAACTCGCGCGGTCATGAAGCTTCATCCAAAACTGGCGCCGATCAAGGCGGCTGTGTTTCCACTCGTGAATCGCGACGGGATGCCCGAAATTGCAAAGAAGATCGAAAAGGATCTGCGCGGACACTTCCGCGTGTTCTATGACGACAGCGGGGCAGTCGGCAGACGCTACCGGAGACAGGATGAAGTCGGCACACCATACTGTATCACCGTAGATTCACAATCGTTGGAGGATCAGTCCGTTACCGTGCGCGACAGAGACTCAATGCAACAGGAAAGGATTGGTGTCAACGCCATCGTTGCTTACCTCAAGGCAAAGCTTGGATCGTGAACGACTTGTTGCCTCTATCTCGCATTTTATTCCTTCCACCTCTCATCTGATATGTCATTTCGTGAAGTCTTCATAAGTCGTCATGGCGAACTCCGGAGCGGATGGAGAGCACTCATGTTTGTGATGCTCTCTGTTGGAATTGCCTTTTCGATGCAGACCGCATTGAGCGTACTTCGAGGTAAGATCGATATCCTTGGCCCGCTTATTTTTCTGATCAGCACTCTGCTTGCTTCATTGGTCATGACTCGTTATGTGAACCGAAAGCCCTTCACAGCAGTTGGTCTTCACATACAGCCATCAATGCTCGGAGACTTTGGGAATGGTTTCGCCCAGGGTTTGATGATGATGACGGGCGTGTTTGTGATTGAATATTCTCTTGGCTACGCGCAACTGACATGGCGCAGCCTCGAGCTCTTGGATCTTATCGGCAAATTGGCGTATGGCCTTGCGCTCTTTTCACTTGCAGCGCTCGCGGAGGAAGTGTTCTTTCGGGGATATCTTTTTCAGACACTCATCCAGGGTATGACATTCCTACCGGCAATGTTCGCGATGGCCCTCTTTTTTGCGTTCGCACACCGGTCGAATCCGAATGCGACTGCGTTTGGGCTGATAAACGTTGCTCTTGCCGCCATCTGGCTTTCCATTGCGTACATGAAAACTCGAAGCTTGTGGCTGCCGTTTGGTTTGCACCTCTCCTGGAATTATTCTCAGACCGTAGTCTATTCATTTCCAACGAGTGGCATCGACTTTGCAAATTTTCAGGTTGGCGAAACGGTTCAAACCGGGCCTGAGTGGATCACGGGCGGGGCATTCGGTCCTGAAGGAGGGGCTCTCGCAACGCTGATGCTCATTCTCTCCACATGGTATATTCTGAAATCCAGGGCGCTTTCGGTGCCGGAAGGGATCATCACGCTAGACTCAATTGAGGATCTCGTTGAGCCTCCGACACCACCTGAAGCAGAGG
>CAYPVN010000195.1:0-3285 GCA_964414155.1 uncultured Chitinophagales bacterium | reverse complement strand
GTTTGATCCGATAGTACCATGTTCCCATCGATGGGGCAGAATCACTGAATGAATATTTATGGGGGATGGTCGTTGTACCATTGCCGGGGACGAAGCTGTTGGGAAGAGTCTGAAAACCTTCAAGCGAGTTGGGAGATTTCTGGACTTCAAAACCGTAATTGTTCAACTCGGTCAACGTTCCCCAGTCAAGGCGTACGAGATCGTATCCGGGTACGTAGGTGGCTGTGAAATAGTAAAGCTGGATGGGGAGCGGGATGCCGTTGATTGCCGCAAGAGCATCCAGGATTCCCCAGCCTATCAGGTTATTGGGCGAGCTTGCGTTGCTTGCTGTCGTTCGCATCGAATTCATCACCTCCAGCGGAGTCGCGGTAGGACGGGCGTTGAGAATCAGGGCAGCCACACCGGCTGCAAGCGGACATGAAAAAGAAGTTCCTGATGCCGATCCATAGCTGGTGGTGTTGGTCGCGCTGGCAACCCGAACGGACGAACCCTGCGCCATGACATCCGGCTTGATACGCGGAGGGATACTCGTCGTTGGACCAACAGAACTGAAATTGCTCTTTGCTCCACTTGAAGTTACCGCACCAATAGTCAGAACACTGTCGCCATCCGCGGGCGCAATCAGCGTGTTATGACTCGGGTTGAATCCTTCATTGCCCGCTGAGTTGACGACAACAATCCCTCTGGCCACAGCCATATCGGCGGCACGGGTAATAACGGTTGTGTTGCCGTTCATGTCCTCCCATGTCCAGCTTGTGTACGGCGCATCGTATGTCAGGTAGCCGAGCGACGTGCTTGTAACATCCACACCGATGCTGTCTGCCCATTCAATTGCGGCCACCCAGTTGTCTTCCTCAACGGGTGTTTCACTGCTGTCGTTCTCCGTCCGTGCAAGAATGAAACTGGCACCGAACGCGGGACCGATGAGTTGTCCGGGTTTATATCCACCGATGGTGGAGAGTGTGTTTACCCCGTGCGCCCCGAAGGAGGTGCTTGGGTTGTTCGGAACGACGCTTACCTTATGGTCAACAAAGTCATATGTCGCAATGATGTTCATGCTCGCAAACGACTCATGGGTCAGCAGCCTGAAACCATTGTCGAACACACCGACAATCACTCCCTCCGCATGATTCCCCAGGTCGTGCACGACCGGCACATTGATCTGGTTCACCTGGCCGAATGACGCACCGTAATCAAGGGAGTGAATCCTGTCTTCTCCGGAGGGCCCCGCCATCGGGCTGCTCTGGTCAGCTTCTTCCCCTTCACTCTGGTTTCTCTTGAAGCGGGCAAGGAGATCGATCTGCCTCACGAATGGCAACGCCTCTACCTGCATGATAAGGGATTTCCCCGCAATAACGCTGACGCCGTTGAACCATTTTGACCGCTGGCGCACTCGAATACCCAGACCCATCAGGCCTTGTACATAGGATTCTTCAAGAGGAACATCGTGATAATCAACGCGGAGGTCAGTCTTGAAAGCTTTTCTTCGGCGTTGCAGTGAACGCTCCGAGACAAGTGTCAGAGGGTTTACATTTCCTATCCTCTCGCGTGATCCCTTGTCTGTGAAGTAAAGCCAGGCGTGGACTTCTTCTTCTGCACTTGCACGCTGCAGGGCGTATTCCATACGTGCTGTCAGCTTTGTTGAGCCTGTCGCTCCAGTGATGGTGAATGGAGACAAGGGAGCACTGGAGCGTGGAACAGAAACAACGATCAGGACTGCAAGAATCAGTTTTGCTTTCATTTCATCAACAACATTCTTTTCGTCTCAACAAATGCACCCGCTCTAAGGCGGTAGAAGTATACTCCGCTCGACAGATTACCCGCGTCAAATGTTCTCTCATAACTTCCTAGCATCATTGGCTCATTCACCAACGTCACTTGTGCAGCCATTGCAAGGCCATCGGAAAGATGCGAGGATGGTGGCTGATTGACAGCACCAGGATACAGCCCGCCCTGGTAGCTCTGATAGAACCCCGTGGCAAGGTCATTGATCGGTATGCGACCGACAGTCGTTGTTGAACACGACAGGCTGATCGTCTGGGGTTGCTCGGCTAGTGAAAGAACTGATAGAAAGGCAGTCAGGCAAACCGAAAAGAATACTCGCTGCGAATGCGGCCTCATGGTCAACCAATATGGAAGGTGAAACCACTTCAACCTACGTACTGGGGAACATAGCATTAATCTCGAAATGAAGCAATGGACACTACGAATCTCCTGCCTAAAGCCTTTGAACAAGAAGAATGATTTGCCTATATTTCTTCAGGTATTCAAACCCCAGCCAATCCATGTCCCACACTGAAGTAGTTCTCGTCCTTGATTATGGCGCCCAGTACGCCCAGCTGATTGCCAGGCGGATCCGCGACCTCGGCGTGTTCTCCGAACTGTATCCCTTCAACGTCTCGCTAGACAAGATCAAATCCCTGCAACCTAAGGGGATCGTTCTCTCCGGCAGTCCACACAGCACGTACGACCCAAACGCACCACATTCGGATCCGGAGATATTCAATCTCGGAATCCCAGTGCTAGGAATCTGTTATGGCCTTCAACTGATTGCGTACCAGCTCGGCGGAGAAGTGGACAAAGCGGCGAAACGGGAATACGGCCATGCCGAACTTCAGGTTGACGACCAGTCCGATCTCTTCGCAGGACTTGGCTCAAACGGATCGAGGGCAAGCACAGTATGGATGAGTCACGGTGACCATCTTACAAAAATGCCGCCCGGATTCGAGCCTATCGCGCACACGGATAATGCTCCGATCTGCGCGATACGCGAACCGCGACGAAAAATCTACGGCGTCCAGTTTCATCCGGAGGTCGTGCACACCGTGAAGGGGAAGGAGATCCTCCGCAACTTTCTTTACGGGATTTGTGAATGCAAAGGGGGATGGAGTTCAGAATCGTTTGTTCAGGATGCCGTAGCGGAGATCAGGCGGAAGGTGGGAGATGGGAGAGTCATCTGCGCGTTGAGCGGGGGAGTAGATTCCTCCGTTGCAGCTATTCTTCTGCATCAGGCGATCGGCGAGCAGCTCTTTTGTATCCACATCAATAACGGTCTGATGCGTAAGGGTGAGAGCGAGCAAGTGCTCCAAACGTTCCGTGACCGCTACCATATCAATCTCGACTATGTTGACGCGACGGGCCGGTTTCTCGGAGCGCTCGCGGGCATCGTCGACCCGGAAATGAAGCGAAAGATCATCGGCAACCTCTTCATCGAGATCTTTGAGGAAGAAGCGAAGAAGATCGGGAAAGTGGATTTCCTCTGTCAGGGGACGCTCTATCCCGACG
>CAYPVN010000194.1:0-3295 GCA_964414155.1 uncultured Chitinophagales bacterium | reverse complement strand
AGCCACCCACCGAGAGCGCGGATGACGCCGGATGGAAAACTGAAAATGCTTGCCATCAGTCCTGCAAGTGCGATGCTCATTCCGTACGCGCTGACGTAATAGGGGATGAGCCATTGGGCAAGCGCGACAAAACCGCCGAACACAACGAAGTAGTAGAGCCCGAAACGCCATACGCGAACATACTTGAGAGGAGCGAGGCGTTGCATAAGTGTGAGCTCTTGTCCGTGTTCAACCTTCTTGGTACGCGTAAAGAGGAAGAAGAGAACCGCCATGACAACAAGAGCACCGGCATATATTTTTGGCAACGTACGCCACGCCTCGATATTTTCTCCACCATTGGTGAGGGACTTAAGCGCCCAAGGCGCAACAAGACTCGTGATAGCAGAACCGGCATTGCCCGCGCCGAAAATACCAAGCGCCGTACCCTGACGTTCCTTCTTGAACCAGACTGACGTGTAGGCGATGCCAACGGCAAACGATGCCCCCGAAAGACCAAATCCAAGACTGCCGATGATAAATTGGGAATAGTCTGATGCGTAACTGAGCAGATACGTTGGGATGGCGGAAATCAACAGCAGCAGTCCAAAAACGATCCGACCGCCATATTTGTCGGTGAGAACACCAACAGGAAGCCGCATGATCGAACCGGTGAGAACCGGGATTCCAATCAGCCAACCGATCTGTCCCTTATCCCATGTGAAGACACTCTGCTCAACAAGAAATGTCACGAGCACGCCGTTCATCGTCCACACAGCGAAGCAGACTGTAAACGCGAGCGTGTTCATCGCGAGAACGGTGATGGATTGCTTACTCTCGGTCATGATGGATCAACTGCTCCGGAGGTTAGGTTTTTCGCAATACTCTCCACGACGCATACCACCGCACAACCTGGGGTTTACGCCATAGATACGGATTGGGGACGACAAGAATGTGCACGAGCCGGGTAAACGGCGCGAACGCAATCATCAGCCACGCGCTAATGATGTGCACTTTCACCATCCACGGCATGGCCGTAACGAACGTGATGTCCGGATTAAGTGTGACTAATGACCAAAGGTATGGTGAGGCAAGAGCTGCGAACCATGACGAACCCCAACTATGGAACACTGTCACATACAATCCGCTCAAGATCTGCACAACAAAACTTGTAAACACAACCCAGTCTGCCCGACTTGTTACTTTCTTCACTTTCGGATCGGTAAGTCGCCTGATAATGATCGCGACAAGCCCGATCGTCGTGAGAAGCGCTGCGATGAATGCAGACCCTTCGAGAATGTACAGTCGCAGGGGCTGGCTGTTCCAAGCCAACACCTCTCTCGGGATAAGGAACGCAATGATGTGCCCCGCGAGGACGGTGATAATGCCGAAGTGGAACGGCACAAGGCCCCAGAAATGATGCTGGTTTTCCAGGAACTGCGATGAAAGACTGGAGAACGTGAAGGCCTCAGACCTGTATCGTCGGATCGAGACGAGGAGGAAGATAATCACTGCCACATACGGAAAAACAATAAAAAATATCTGATCGAGGAAAAACGGCCCTGAGGTAATCATGATCTACGCTCCTACGTGAGAGGTTGCATAGAACGCCAGCAGTTCTTTGACCGCGAGAAGGATGTTCTCGTAAGGATTTGACTGGTCCAGGAATCCTTCGAGCATTGTGTTCACGGCTTTCACGACATTCTTTTTGATGAACTCACTCGCCTCAAGCGGGTCCATTCTCCCCACCGCCTGGAGAACGTGCGTCAGGTGGTCCGGCAATTCAGTGGATTCTTCGATGGAGCATCGCCGCAGCAGATCCCGCATGGTCACAAGGAATGCACCCCGCTCGTATGTTTCGCCATGAAGATGCCAACCAACCTCAAGACTGCTCACGGGGTTGATATCAAATGTCCTCGTGTACAACTCCTCCATCTCTCCCGTGGACGAGTCCTTCATTATGTCGACAAACTTGCCAATCTTCTGTAAACTCTCCCTCTGGTCCGGTCCAAGGGCGGCAACCGCACCCCTGCACCGGCGCAGGCGATCGGCATAGTCAGCCGCGGGATACGAAAGAATACCCGCCAGACTATCGAACACTTCAGTGAATTCCGACATCACAAACCCCGCTCTGGCGATTCCATGAATCCAAATCCCACCGATGATTGGTGTTCGGCCGGGTCTTTCATCATCTCGATTGCTTCTTCACGATGCATCGGCGGGATGACAAACCGGTCTTCGAACGTGCAGAGTGAGGTGAGTTTGTAGATCCCTTCCGCCTCTTCCACCGTGCAATCAGCCTCGCGCAGCATCCGCTCCGCCACTTCCATCTTGATGTCTCCCACTGTCACTGCCCGTCGGTATGTGCGCACAGCCTTTTGTTTTTTTAGCGCGTAGATAACCTTGCCCTGATGCCCGGCGCCAAACAAGTTTGCAAGGAATTGCATCGGCACGCGCGCCTGCTCGATATCGTGGAAGAATTCATCCGACACGCTGCTCACCGTATCGTCGTTGCGGTTGGCCATCACCGGAGACATCGGCGGCACGTAGTAGAGCATCGGCATTGTGCGGAACTCGATGTGCGGCGGTAGTGCCAGTTTCCATTCTTTCACAAACTTGTACACAGGAGAAATTTGGGCTGACTCAATGACCGAGTCGTGGATACCGTTCTGTCTGGCTGCTGCCACAACGGCCGGATCATGAGGGTTTAGCACAAGCGAGCGATGACCATCCACAAGCTGGTCATTAGGCAGCTTCGCCACTTCCTCGATGCGGTCTGCATCGTACAGCAAAACTCCGAGGTAGCGGATGCGGCCCACACACGAGTGGAAGCACGCCGGCGCTTGTCCTGTTTCGAGACGCGGGTAGCACAATATGCATTTCTCGGACTTCCCTGTTGACCAATTGTAGAATGTTTTCTTGTACGGACACGCGGCAACGCAGGCCCGCCAACCGCGGCAGCGCTTCTGATCAATAAGCACGATGCCATCTTCGCCGCGCTTGTAGAGCGCACCGGAGGGGCACGCGGCAACGCAGCTCGGGTTCAGACAGTGATTGCAAATTCTGGGGAAGTAGAAAAACACAAGACGTTCAATGGCCGAGAGTTGCATCCGCTGCTCATCGGTTAAGCCCTTGAGATTTGGATCGTTCTCCGCGTACACCGGCGAACCCCCGAGATCATCGTCCCAGTTCGGGCCGGCCTCAATATTGATATACTCACCCGTCACCATCGAAATGGGGCGCGCCGTTGGCTGGTCGGGCCCCTCGGGCGCGTTGAAAAGCTCGTCGTATTTGTATGTCCACGGCTCATAATAATCAT
>CAYPVN010000193.1:0-3313 GCA_964414155.1 uncultured Chitinophagales bacterium | reverse complement strand
CTCATTATAAGATTCTCGAAAAGCTGGGCGAAGGAGGAATGGGCGTCGTGTACAAAGCCCAGGACATGAAGCTTGATAGAACCGTTGCGCTCAAGTTCCTCCCTCACCACCTCACGACAAATGAAGCCGAGCAGGAGCGGTTTCTCCAGGAAGCAAAGGCGGCCTCGGCACTCAACCATCCGAATGTCTGCAGCATTCATTCCATCGGTGAGCACGAGGGGCCCGCCTATGCTGGTGCTCCGGCGGGCAAGCAGAGCTTCATCGACATGGAATTTGTCGAGGGACAGACGCTCAGGGCTAAGATCGCCGGCGGGCCATTAAGACTGGACGACGCGATTGCGTATGCAATCCAAACCGGTGATGCTTTGCATGAGGCGCACTCAAAGGGAATTGTCCATCGGGACATCAAATGCGAGAATATCATGGTCAACACCCGGAACCAGGTCAAGGTCATGGATTTCGGGCTTGCAAAATTGAAAGGCTCTCTCAAGCTCACGAAAGCCTCTTCAACTGTTGGGACGCTCTCCTACATGGCCCCGGAACAGATTCAGGGGGGCGAAGTCGATGGCCGCTCGGACATATTCTCGTTTGGCGTTGTCCTCTTTGAGATGCTGACCGGCCACATGCCGTTTCGTGGAGAACATGACGCTGCGATGATGTACTCCATCCTCAACGAAGAACCCGAACCACTTACAAAGTATCTCCCCGAAGCAGGCTCCGAACTTCTGCATATCATCAACAGGGCGCTGGAGAAAGATCCCGAGGATCGCTATCAGACGGTCAATGATATGGTGATCGACCTCCGCAGGACGAGGAAGGATTCCTCGAAGATTTCGCGCAGGACTTTGACCCAACTTCCTATCCCGCAAGCTCGGCCAGTTGAAGAACATCCCACTCAAACTCAACCGGTTGTTCTCCCTTCGTCGGGCAGGAAAAGGATGATCCTGGCTGGTCTCATGGTTGCGGTCGTTGTTGCCGGTGTGGCCGGATACATAATGTTCTTTGGCAGTAAAGCTGAATCAGGCGAGCGGCTGCCCATCGCGGTCGCCGATTTCGTCAACAATACCAAGGAAACTGAACTTGACGGACTCTCCGGTATGCTCATCACTTCGCTGGAGCAGTCGCGCCGCCTTGCGGTCGTGACCCGCGCAAGGATGTTCGACATTCTCAAGCAGATGGGGAAGAGCGACATCGACAGGATTGACGAAAACGTCGGCCGCCAGGTTTGCGCGCAGGCAGGTGTGAATGCGCTGGTGACAGCCTCGATCCGGAAGTTTGGAAAGCTCTACACTATTGACCTGAAAGTTCTTGATCCGCAAAAGAACGAGTACATCTTCACGGCAAAAGAAGAAGGCGAGGGACAGGAAGGGATCCCTGCAATGCTGGACAGGCTCTCTGAGAAAACACGAATCGGTTTGAAGGAGAAAGCTGATGAAGTCACTGCGGGGCGGGAGCAAATAGCGAAAGTGACAACGACGAACCTCGAAGCGTATCAGCACTTCTTCCAGGGAGAGCAGCTCATCAATCGGTTAAAATTTGATGACGCAGAAAAGGAGCTGAGGAAAGCAGTTGAGCTCGACTCAACGTTTGGCCTGGCGTGGTACCGGCTTGCCTATACGCTCTCGTGGACACCAGCGAAAGGACAAGAAACTCGAGAGGTACTCAATAGGGCAATGCTCCACATGGATCGCGTTCCAGCAAAAGAGCAATATCTTCTTCGCGCAGTGAACGCAGAACAAGGCGGTCACTTTGCGCAAGCTGTTCCGATCCTCCGCGAGATGGAGAAAACCTATCCCGATGATAAAGAGATGATGTATAATATTGGGGACTGGTCATATCATTCGAAGGACTTCCCCACCGCAGCGACGTACCTTGAGAGAGTATTACAGGTTGACCCTACCTTCGAACGCGGGTTACAACACCTGACCTGGACGTACAGAGACCAGGGCCGCTACGAGAAGATGGTCGATGTTGCCAAGCGATATGTCAATGCTTCCGGGTCCACGGAAGCCTATCAGCTGCTCGGTCAGGCGTATGAGTTTGGAAACCAGTTCGATGCGGGCTTGAAAACGATGCTCTCGGCTCGTGAATTGTATCCAGCAAATTACGAGATCACGATCTCCATCTCACGTTTCTATCAGTTTCTTGGCCAGGAGAGCCAGGCTGAATCTGAGTTGAAAGCGCTTGTACAGGACAGTAAACCGTATGAGGCAAAAAGAGTTGGATATCGCGGTCTGGCGAATTACTATTCCTATTTTGGCAAGTATCGGGAAGCGCTTCGCTTGCAGGATAAACGGATTGAGATGACCTGGAACGCAAAGGACACTGCGCGTGCGGCACAAGACTATGTTGTGAAAGCCTGGCTATTGATTGATGGATTGAAGGATGTCAGCAACGGATGGAAAGAAGCGGAGAAATCGTTTCCTTATCAGGATAAAATCAAGAATCAAATTTACTGGGGCAACCTGTCATTAATCTACATCTACAACGGTGATTATGCTGCAGCAGATACGATTTTCAAAGATATCCGATGGTGGCAACAGATGCTGCTCTCGGTCAGGTATAGCTTGCAGAAAGATTGTGCGAACGCAGAACTCTTCGCGGACAGTGCAGAGAGTGCCGGGGTACCGATCGTCAACTTATCTACGTTGCCACCTCTCGCCGGGTGCCAACTGGAGGCGGGGCTTTATGATAAGGCTCTTGCGTCCACAATGAAGTTACGGAGTTTGAAACAAGCTGCAGGTACACATCAATACGTGTGGACATTTCTTCTGGCCGGCAAGATCTATGAGAAAAAGGGGGATACAAAGCTCGCTATCGAAAACTTTGAGAAGTTCCTGGACATCTGGAAGAATGCCGACAAGGATCTCCCGGACTATATCGACGCAAAAGCACGCCTGGCGAAGTTGAAAGGGATGGCGAGCAAATGATCGGAAAAACAATATCACACTATCCCGCTCTTTGGGATTCCGCCTCTAAGCGGGATTCTCCCGCTTTGTGGATTCCGGTCCCAGGCGGGATTCCTGGGAATCGGAACAGAAAGCGGAACAAGATTATTGAGAAGCTCCGCCAAGAAGATGGCGGACAAGTCGGCGAAGGCGGACCTGTCCCTGCCTGCGCTGCCGCCCGCCCGAACGCCGAAGGCGGGCAGGCTACGGCAGGCAGGCTCCGAAGCCCAGTTCATGACAAGAGGGTTTTGGTATGATCGGAACCACTATATCTCATTACAAGATTCTCGAAAAGCTGGGCGAAGGAGGAATGGGTATTGTCTATAAGGCCCATGACGTCAAACTTGATCGCCCCGTTGCGATAA
>CAYPVN010000192.1:0-3355 GCA_964414155.1 uncultured Chitinophagales bacterium | reverse complement strand
CGCTGAAGTTGTAAATCCCGAAGATGGTGCTGAACCAGTGTGGCTGGAGCGACATGATCCAATCCATGCTCGCAAGCGTAAACGTGAAGGCAAAGACAACAAGAAATGCCGCTGAGAGTTTCCTATTGCGGAATGTGAGCTTCAGATCCCCATCCACATCCTGCTTTCGGGAAATGCGGACAATAGCGTACGTGAGAACGAGCCACGCCCCCATGTAGACGAGCGTGCGGACAATGAAAAACGGGACGTAGAGCCAACCCGATTTCGCCTGCAATAGCGCGTCGTGTGCCACTACCGACTCGTGGCTCCATTCGTACAGCGTGTGTATGCCGAAGAGGATGGCGATCATGACAAGTGCTGAGACGGGAAGTGCGGTGGTCATTGCTTCCGGCACGCGCCTGATGGCGGTTGCCCAACCTGCATTGGAGACGTACTGCAGGGCAATGAAGATGGCACCGGCGAGTCCGAGACCCATGAGGTAGTAATTTGCGAGAAGGATATTGGGCCACGCACGCTCTGGCGCGACAATCAGACCAACTACCGAAGCAAGTAGCCCGATAACCGTGGCGCCAAGCAGATTCTTGCGGAGCCTTTCCGACAACTGGAACTTTGCATGCGGGACATGGTTGTTTGTTCTCATCGTGCAGCCACGCTCACGTGCTTTGACTTTTGCTGTAATGACCGGATGTACTTGACCAGCCTCCAGCGATCCCTGCGCACCACCTGCCCTGAGAGACCGGGCATGTTCCGTTGTCCGTAGGTGATAATGTGAAAAATCTGCCCGTCCTTCATATTCATGGCGTTCACCGCAAGGAGCGAGGGAGGCGGTGGATATCCGCGTTGGGGAATCACCCCATCTCCTGCCCCACCCGGTCCGTGGCACGGCTTGCAGATATTGCCAAAGACAAATGCACCCCGCCCAAGATCGACCGTGCTGTCTTGCATTTCCAGCAGGCTATGCAACTCCTCCCCTGCGCGGAGAGCGTCCTCTGGCGTTGCCTTGTAAGGAAGGGGTTGAAACCCTCGAACAACCGTCCCTTTCACCGGAGGTTGAAGAGTCTTTCCATCAGGAAAGTTTGGATTTGATGATTGAGGCTGGTAGGCAACACTGGAAACCATGCCCGGCAGAAACTCCTTGTTTCTTGTGAGGTAATCGCGACGGACGATGAAGATCGTTCCCATCAGAAGGACCAGGATAACCAGTAAGACTATATTGATTCCTTTCGTCGTCATGCGCTATTCCTTTTCCACCCGTTCTTCCATGTGGAGCAGGCCAAATGGCTCAAACATCTCCTGCACTTTTCTGATGTCGAATGATGCATCCTTCTCTGCCAGGACGAGAACGAAGCGGTCGTTGGTCGCCCGCTCGTACACTACGTTTGGTTTCTTTCCCGGAAAGAGCTTGCTGCGGAGAAAAAATGCCAGCACGGTTCCCACACCGGCAAAGAGCACCATCACTTCGAATGTCACCGGGACAAACGCCGGAATCGAGATGAGCGGCTTGCCCCCCACATTCACTGGCCAATCCCATGCCGAAGTCCATATCTGAAAGCCAAGCTTTGCAGCGGCGCCAGTCAACCCGAGCGCAAAGCAGACAAAGGCGAGCCGTGTCGGGGTGATCTTCATCGCGCCATCAAGTCCATGCACCGCATATGGTGTGTAGACATCAACAATTTCATAGCCTTTCTCAGCGGCGCGTCTCGTTGCACCAACAATACCCTGCTCGCTCCCGAACACACCCACAAAAAGGCGGCGGGTCATACTCTTCCTCCTTTCGACTCTCTGCCGTAATTGAGGACGCCTTTCACTTCACCAATCGCAATCATCGGGAGGAATCGTGCAAAGAGAAGGAAGAGAGTGAAGAAAAGTCCAAAGCTTCCGATCAGCGTGCCGAGATCAACGAGCGTTGGTGTGAAGCCCGACCATCCCGCAGGAATATAATCTCTCGTGAGTGATGTCATGATAATGACGAACCGCTCAAACCACATACCGACGTTGATGAGGATGGAAAGGATGAATACGGCAACGACATTCGTTCTGATTTTCTTGAACCACAAAAACTGCGGCACCAGGACGTTGCATGAAACCATTGTCCAGTATGCCCAGGCGTACGGTCCGAGGGCGCGGTTGATAAACGCAAACCGTTCGTATTCGTTGCCTGAATAGTAGGCAACAAAGAGCTCCGTCGCGTATGCCAGCGCGACCATCCCGCCCGTTGCAATGATAACTTTGCACATTTGCTCGATGTGATGCAGCGTGATGTACTCTTCAAGACGCATGACATTGCGGACGATGAGCATCAGCGTCAGCACCATGGCAAAACCGGAAAACACTGCACCGGCAACAAAGTATGGCGGGAGAATCGTGGTGTGCCATCCGGGGATAACCGAGGTGGCAAAGTCCCAGCTGACGATTGTGTGAACCGAGACAACAAGCGGGGTCGCCAATCCGGCGAGCAGCAGATACACCTTCTCATAGCGGTGCCATGTCCTGTTCGATCCATCCCACCCAAGGCTGAAGAATCCATAGAGAGTTTTCTTGATTCTCGATGTCGTCCGGTCGCGCAATGTGGCAAGATCGGGAATGAGTCCGACGAACCAGAACACTGCAGAGATTGTGAAATAGCAGCCGATGGCGAACATATCCCACACAAGCGGCGACCTGAAGTTCACCCAGAGAGGTCCACGAAAGTTTGGATATGGAATGAGCCAGAAGGCAAACCATGGGCGGCCCGTGTGGATGACCGGGAAGATGCCTGCACAGATCACGGCGAAGATCGTCATTGCTTCTGCAGAACGGTTGACCGAGGTTCTCCACTTCTGTCGGAAGAGGAAGAGGATCGCGGAAATGAGTGTGCCTGCATGTCCGATACCAATCCAAAAGACGAAGTTGGTGATATCAAAGGCCCAGCCGACCGTGTTGTTCAATCCCCACACACCTACACCGGTGGCGATCTGGTAGGCAACCGATACCGCACCGATAAGCATTACAACCACAGATGTGATAAACGCCGCCCACCACGCAGTGGATGCTCTCTGATCGAGCGGTGAGCAGACATCGTTGGTCACGTCGCTGTACTTTTTGTTGCCGAGGATGAGCGGCATTCGGAGGAGAGACCATATAGAGTGCTGCTCAGAGGGCAACGGTGCCGCCACTGTGCGTTCATCCATGGCGCACCTCCGTTGTGTTCTCATCACGGTTTCGCACCAGCGTCATGTATCCGACGGAAGGACGCACGCCCAGCTCTTCGAGCACCCGATAGAATCGTGGGTCCTTCATGCGCTTCGAAACTTCGCTCGTAGGATCGTTCATATCACCGAAGACGATAGCGTCCGCAGGACACGACTGTGCACAA
>CAYPVN010000191.1:0-3383 GCA_964414155.1 uncultured Chitinophagales bacterium | reverse complement strand
CTCAAAGTCGTTTGGGAGAAAGTCGGTTACGACACCGCCAAATGGCTTGGCACGATGACAGACAAGAAGCTGAATGAGACATTCACCATGAAGACGCAGACGGGGGATGCATTCACGCACGTCTACTGGCAGGCCTTCCAGCATCTCGTCAACCATTCCAGCTACCACCGTGGACAGATCGTCACGATGCTACGGCAACTCGGCGTGAAGCCCCCAAGCACAGACCTGATCCTCTTCTACCGAGAGACTGCGAAACTCAAGTAGCACCAGGCCTTGTAGCGCACAACACCGGGGGACGGTCGCCCTACTTCCTAGCAAGCTTTGTATTTTCCCCCCATGTTTTGTACCTTTGTGTGGTCTCGCTCGGGACCCCCCTTTTCCCTGTCCTCACTGGAAGTGTAGCATCCCATGGGTCTGTATCCTCAACCGAACAACTGGCAATGTGGGCCGTTTGCCCTCAAGCACGCTCTGATCATGCTCGGGATGATCGTCACCGAAAAGAATATTTCCCGCATCGCCGGTGCGCACTGGTGGGCTGGCGCCGATGAGATCAAGCTCTCGCGGGCTGCGAAAGCGTATGGCTGCCAGATGAAAATCATCCGCAGAAAGAACTCCCTGCACGCAAAACGCGTGCTGCTGCTCTCACTAAAAAACGGATGTCCGGCACTTCTCTGTGTCGATGGATGGAACCATTGGATTACCGTCGTGGGTGCAGAACGGGGAAAATTCATTTACATCGACAGCCGCATGGCGCCGGTTGTTCGCATCGATACGTGGCAGGCGTTGAGACGGCGATGGGTGTACAAGGAAGACGACGAGGATGATCCGACACAGATGAAATCGTTGTACGATCTGCATACCGTCATCCCAAAATTCCACGTTCGGACCCAGGCCCGTTTCTCGCTGAAACGCGCCCGCTACTTACGACGGCCTGAGAACCGAGCCTTCGCGACACACTGGGACGAGTATTTCGAAGACCTTTCGCACATCTGTCAGCCGAGAACACCGCGGAGTGAGAATGTTTTCCCTGTAGGCGAACTTCTGAGACGCCACGGGACCATGATCTGCACACAGGTAGCGTTCTGGCATGGCTACGTTAAAGAGGCTCACCTGCGCAAGATTCTCCGCAATATCCAGTTCGTAGCCGATACATACGATCTCGTCGTCCACGAAGAAGGAGAGAAGCGGGCGATCGCCGCCATTACGGCAAACCTCACGCTCTGGGCGGCAAGCAAACTTGGCGTGAACGAAGTGTACGGCAACGGCAAGTAAATCTTGCCTCAGTTGTAAGAATGCAGTATGTTATATCATGAGCACGGCGAAACTTCTTACATCTCCAATCTGGTTCCCCTTCTGGTTCATCTGGAAGGTGTTCGCGTTTATCGGGCGAACATTCTGGTTCCTGTTCTCTCTTCTTCTCAAGATCCTGATTATTGCCCTGGCCATCTTCGGGTTCATCGTGTTGCTCTGGTGGTAATAACCCTTCACGGCCATGCGGCAGTTTTTGCTTGTCTCTCCTTCTCTCCGTATCTTGTAACGAAATCGCTCAACGATTTCATCTTGTTTCTACAGGAATAAGGGAAAAATGCCGGTTGCAGAAGGTTAACATCTCACGATTTTCTGTCTTCATTGTCCTGTCGATCGGCATCTCTTCGTGCGGGAAAACGCCCGATCTGCCGCTGGTTTCGGCCGCCGATAGCCTTGCAATTGTGGATGATAACATTGAACATCGAGCGGAGGCAGACCGGTTCTTCCGTTCGGATGAAGGCTCTCCGTTTGTCAGGGATACAACAATCGCGTATCACGGATTGAATTGGTACCCGATCAACCCGAGGTACCGTGGATATTCGGTACTCCATCGGTATCAGCATGCCGATACGGTAATTGTGCTCGGGACAAAAGGAGAAGAACGCAAGCAGCTCCGATACGGGTACTTCGAGTTTGTTGTGCCCGATGAAAAGGATGCCCCGACAACAATCAGACTGAACGTGTACAAATTCACGCCGTACGATGTAAAGAGATACGCGCTCTACAAGGATAATCTCAGCGTCTGGTTTACAGATCTCACAACGGGCAAAGAGACCTACGACGTCGGACGGTACGTTGAAATCGGCAGCGAGAACCCGGATGCGGATCATGTGTACACAATTGAATTAAACAAGGCGTACAACCCATACTGCGCGTACAGCGATCTGTATTCCTGTGCGGTGCCGAGAAAAGAGGATCATCTCACCATAGCTGTGCGTGTTGGAGAGATGAAGTACCATGAATGACACTTCACTACCGAGGAGAAGCCATGTCTAACGTTAGCAAGTCCCTTGTGCCAGGAATTGCATTGATATTGCTGGGTGTGATTTTCCTGCTTCCGAATTTCACCAACCTCGACGGGCGGGACCTCTGGCCGCTTCTTATTCTTGGGCCCGGGATTCTGTTTTACATTTTGTTTTTTATGGACCGGGCAAACTACGGGCTGCTCATGCCGGCAACCATTCTGACCGTTTCCGGTATTCTTTTCTTTTACTGCACGGTTGAAGGGTGGCACATGATGCGGACACTCTGGCCATTTTTCATGATTGCTCCCGGGATTGCTTTCCTGTTGATGTACATTTGGGGAAAGAAAGAAGGCGCGTTCCTCATTCCGGGTATCATTCTCTGCGTTGCAGGTTTCATCTTTCTCCTCGGCGCCACCGAGTACAACTATCTCTGGCCTGTCGTTCTCATCGCCATCGGTGTGATTCTGCTTTTCACCCGAAAGCGGGGAACGCCGGAGGCATGACAAGCTTCAGACATTTCCAATCAACCACTTGGCAATTGCATTAAATGGATCAGCACAGGCTTTATCGTACAATCAAACTTCTTACCGACGAACAGTATCGCACTGAAGAGCAGCTGCTGAGCCATGTGCTTGAGCATATCATCAGCAATGAAGAGATTCCCATCAAGGGGGGCCGCCTCTGGAAACTGGAGCCAACCAGCGGCACGTACCGACTGATTCGCCAATACGGGGAGCTCGACTCGATCCAAAAAAACTTCCGCCTCCGCATCCTGGACTATCCTCTCTTCCTTCAGCTCCCCCGCAAAGGGACCATCGTTGGGAACGAGACAAACAAATATCTCAGACAGAAGGGAATCAAGCTCTACTCTGCAACTGGCGTGGGAGAGAAAGTCCGCTGGAAGGGGTACACGTTGTTCCAGTACGTCATGGGGTTCAACGGCGATTACATGAAGGATCATCTGACGTACACGCTCAACATCATCGGCACAGCGTTGACCTCAGCCTTGAGGAACCGAAAGATCGAGTCAAAGGCGAAGCAGCTGGAGCTTGACCTCGACAAAGCTAGGGACATTCAGAAGAGCATACTTCCGGAACATGAGATGAAGTT
>CAYPVN010000190.1:0-3396 GCA_964414155.1 uncultured Chitinophagales bacterium | reverse complement strand
TGAAGGCGACCAGGTGGAGTTTGATGTCGAGAAGGGCCCAAAGGGTCTTCAGGCGGCAAACGTTACCCGTGTCTAAGCTGCTTTGCAGCAAGAACCCCAACCTGTGTAACCCGCAGGTTGGGGTTTTCTGTTTTCGGGCGGGTCACGTGCGATATTGGAACTAATAAAACATCGTACGAGTCCTGTGCCTCGGCTTTGACAGTTTGTAATACGGCTGCTGCCCTCGATTCCATAAGAGGTAATCAAGTCCCATTGATGTAATGGCGTGTCTGCCGCGGTTCATCTCCTCCTTTATCAGTTCGACTGTATGCACTGCACATGCCCTGATCTCCACTTCCTCTTCCGATCCCGATGGAATCAACTCCTCCGCATCGATCTGCGCGGCGAGGTGTTCTTCATAGACAAGAATCCCATCGACACGAAGGACATGTGGGACAAGATTATCAGCGAAGATAGTAAGCTTGTCAAGATCCTCGAAACGCCCCAGCCCTCTGCCACCGAACGCGAGGGATAGGTCAGCCGCAGTCAGTTGCGCTCGCTTGTAGAACGGAACTTCCTTCCCATTATACATTTCTGCATCCTTGAAGTACGGCATGTCAATCAAGAGGTGCACCAACCGTTCTGCGGACCCAGTAGCCTGCTCGACCAGTCTTCCAAAGCTTCCATTGAAGGAGCCAACAAGATGCCGGCCGAGGTCGTTGAGCGCATTCGTGAAGAGTTGCATCAATTCCTGCACTGCTTCGTTGGATGGGTCCTGCCCGAAAATTCCCGTGCAGTCAACCTTCGTGAGTCGTTGTAGTTGTTCCGCAGAAAGCGGGCCGTGGTTGCGGTAGTAATCGGTCAGCGATGAGGCCACGGTGAAATATCCCGACATGCCCGGCCGTTTGCGCAAGTGCGGGAAGTAACCCGATCCGAAATTGATTGCATCGAGAGTAATCACGAACGCGAGCGTACCTTCGCCTTGATCGAGATAATGAGTGGCAGGATCAAGCTCCGGGAGTGTGGCCTTATTGAGCGGCAGCGAGGACGCATACTCCGGGATGCGATCGAGCACAATGCTCACATGACGTGACCTTTGCGCGACAGCCATGCATGCTTCGCGGACGGAATCGAGTAAGCCGGCTTTCATGCGGTTTCGACTGATGTGGTTGACGGCTTCGAACACCAGAGGGCCCACCAGATAAATGCCGGTTGGAATGCAAGTCGAAGCCAAAGATACCAAGGCTCAACGGGAAGACCTCCCGGCGGTTGAATCGTGTGGATGGCAACATTGATGTTGGCAGGGAAGATGGCAATAAACATCGCGGCAAGACCAAGCCCTGCCCATCTTTGAAACCTCTTGATCAGTAAACCGATGGCGCCAAGGATTTCGAGCAGGCCGGTGATAAAAACCAATTCCGAGGGGAACGGAATGAAGGGAGGCATCATTGCCACAAACTCGACCGGGTGAGTAAAGTGCCTCGTGCTTGTGAAAAGCAACATCACGGCGAGGGCAATCCTACCCTTTGCGCCATGGTCGCCGAGGGATTCTTTCCAGGCGAGAAAAGAAAAAAGATACAGCACCACGAATACAGTGCACAAGAGTATAAAGGCTATCATTGAATGTTCCGATTAGGGATATCGACGGTGGCTCAAGTTAGCAACTTTCGGGTTTCCACACAACCATCCGTTTCGTACCTTGAGGCAGATCCTATGACCGACTACGAACGCATTACAAAAGCCATATTGTTTATTCAGGAACATTTCAGAAACCAGCCCGGGCTGGACGATGTGGCGAAGCATGTCCATGTAAGCCCTTACCACTTTCAGCGGATATTCAAACGATGGGCGGGCGTCAGCCCGAAGAAATTCCTGCAGTATATCAGCGTCCAACATGCGAAACAGATGCTCAAGGAAAATATGACACTTCTCGATGTGAGTCATGAAACCGGCCTCTCCGGCACCGGCAGACTGCATGATCTCTTCGTGACGATTGAAGGGATGACTCCCGGTGAATACAAGAATGGAGGCCAGCAGCTCGCCATCAACTTCAGCTATGCAGAAACACCATTCGGCGATGTGATCGTTGCAGCCACGCCGAAAGGTGTGTGCCACATGGCCTTTATCGAGAGTGAGCTTGAAGGAATACTGAGGCTTCGTCAACAGTTCCCGAAGGCCTCATTCACGCGCAAGGTTGATCTTCTGCAACAAAGCGCGCTCCGGGTCTTCACCGACGATTGGAGCAACATGGAGAGGATCAAGCTGCACCTGATGGGGACGCCGTTTCAACTCAAAGTCTGGGAGACACTGCTGCAGATTCCTCGCGGGAGGTTGAGCACATACGGAGCCGTCGGGAAGAACATTGGTTCGCCGAAGGCATCCCGCGCTGTCGGGTCTGCTGTGGGAGGCAATCCCGTTGCATATCTGATACCGTGTCATAGAGTCATTCGGTCCAACGGGATCCTTGGCGGCTATCAGTGGGGGAACATGCGCAAAACGACGATTATCGGCTGGGAGGCAGCACGGACGTTTGGAGAGGGCCAGAAAGCATGAGGTGTTTCTGAATTAGTCTGGGGTTGCGGCGAATGGCATGTGACGTTCAAGCAACCACGCAAGGCCGCGCACATGCTTTTTCCTTTTGCTATTCATGAGCGCGGCCTTAAGCGAATTCCTTGCGAGTGTTGTCCTGACGAACTCTTTAAATCTTCTCCCGCCCTATTTTTTCTCGTTCGGCTGTCTGGTGTGATCTTCAGGACGGCCCCGCAGCCGGTGGCAGCCACGCAGACGGTTTCCTGTGAATCAAGGTCGCGAAAGCACAGCCCGAGATGCGCCGCTCGACTACGCTCCGGGCGGCCGGTAAGCAACCGTCCGCGCTCGGCCAAGGGCGTCCAGGGTCTCCTCGACTGTGAGCAGCGGCGTCGTCTCGCATTTCGACAACGCACCGCCGCCGCTGATCGCGATCGCGACTGCGGCCATCGAGACGTTGTCAGGCGCTTCCCAGAGGGAGTAGCCGTCGTACGCGCCGAACGCGTACCAGAAGCCGTGCAGTTTCCCGCCGACTGACTCGATGTACTTGCGTGCAGCCCCGCGGCGGTCTTCGGGGTTCTTCATCAATCGAGCCCAGGTTTCCGGCGTATAGCTGAAGCGCGTCAAATAGAAAGCCATGGTCAAATCCTCCTTCCGGTATCTCGTGCCACTCGTAATTTGCGTGCGATACGCATTGGAACCCTCCCTGTAGGGCGGCGTGAGAGTTGAGCTGGCCGGCCTAACGTGTGGATATGCTGTTGCATATTGATTCGCTCCTTTCGTGATGAACGTTATTGAATAATTGTGAACTGTGAGCTATTGAGTATGACGTTGCTGTGTGCGAACGACTCTCAGCTTCAACGACTCCTTGTTTGACGATCCAACAAATCG
>CAYPVN010000189.1:0-3403 GCA_964414155.1 uncultured Chitinophagales bacterium | reverse complement strand
TCTCTCAAGCCGTTGATCCGCTCAACAAACTGATCTCTGACGAAGGCGAGCTTGGTTTCCGAATTCTGCAAGATGTACGCTATTCGCTTGTCATCTTCACCGACATTGATTGGAACAACCGCCGCTCCGACGAGGAAGGCCGCGAAGTATTGAAGCACAACATCAGAATGATTGTAGGAAACGGTTGCAACTCTATCCCCGGTCTGAATCCCTGCATCGGTCAGCAGACCGGCAGTCTTGCACACCTCTTCGTAGAACTCGCGGTAGGTATATTCCAGTCGCGGGCCGTCATCGCTGTAAAAAATTAGAAATGGCTTTTGCTCATACGCCTCCACCTGCTGTTCAAGCAGAGCGCCGATGTTACGAAACGGAATGAGTGGCTCGGAAGGTGGTATCCCGCCAACAGTCTGGGCTTCAAGGATCCGTTGCAGCGTGGTTGAAGGAAGGTCGGACATGCTTAACTCAGCAGAACCATCGCTTGAGCATGTAAGTTGTAATCAGCGTGTATTTCAACTCGTTGCTTCCCCAGCCTTCGGTCGCGGGAGGTCAAATGTATCTGTTGTTCGGATGTACGAATTTCCGGCCATCCGGCCAATCGGACGAAACAAATCCTGATCGATCTTGAAGTTGCTGATAAGCTCGTCGTGAATATGGAAACGGATAACCTCGCCTAATACGAGACTGCCTCCTAATGGGCGAGAGCTTACGTGAACAACTTGAAGGAGTTTGCATTCCATTGCTATGCGAGATTCCTTGACGCGAGGAGGTTTCACAAGGTCAGAAGGAACGGCGGTCAAACCGGCTTGTTTAAACTCGTCAACGCCGGAAGGGAATTGGGCGGACGCGATGCTCATCTGCTCGGCGATCTCTTCCGACACGGTGTTGATCACAAATTCACCCGTAGCTTCCACGTTGCTCAACGTATCTTTCTTCTCACTTGAACTTGAGCTGAGCACGGGACAGAAGCATACAACAGGTGGATTGATGCTCACTGCCGTAAAGAAACTGAACGGAGCAAGGTTCGGAACCCCGCCCCTGTCAAGGGTGGAGACAAAGGCAATCGGTCGCGGCACAATCACGCCGATCATCAACTTATAGATATCCCGGTAGTCTTCCTCAGATGGGGTAATTACCAACGTAGAAACTCAGCGATAAGGAGTGTATTGCAGCATGGAATCATTATTTCGCGTTTTCCCAATAGAGCGCGAACCTCATTTTTTCATCCAACTTGCCCAGTATTCCTTCCACTCGACAGCTTCTCCCGCCGGAAGGACATTGATTGGATTGAGGCCGTCGAGCATCACAGCATATTCGTCGGTATGAGTCTTCTTGGCCTGGTTTGCGAGCGCCTTGGGATGAGGTCCGTGATGGATACCGCGCGGATGCAGCGTCGCCATCCCGGGAGTAATGTTATCCTTGCTGAAGAAATTGCCGTCATGGTAGAAGATGAATTCATCGTAGTCGGTGTTACGATGGAAGAAGGGAACCTTCAGCGCTTCAGGATCTTCTTCCAGCGGTCGTGGGAGGAAGCTGCACACGATGGCACCCTGGGTTACAAATGTGGAATGCGCGCTCGGTGGCAGATGCGCACGGTGACTCATGATCGGTCGGATATCGCGCATGTTCAGCTTCCACACCGTAAGATCACCCTTCCATCCAACAACATCAATGGGATTGAACGGGTAGAATATCGAGGAAAATTCATCGTCCACTCTGATCCGTACTTCCCACTCACGATTATCAGCAAGGATTGGCTTGGGTTCCGGTGTGAAGATGACTGCAGGATCATACAACGCATGCTGACCTATCAGCCCCTTGTCGGGTTGATCAAACTCTGTCTTCGATTGAACGATAAGAAAGAAATTATCTTTTGATTTCGGGATGACTCTGTACGTAACTGCACGGGGGATGATAATGTAGTCTCCCTTTTCAAACGGCACCGGGCCGAAGTCTGTTTCAATCGTTCCCTCTCCACGATGGACGAAATGCAATTCATCCCCATCGGCGTTGCGGTAGTAGAAGGGCATCGGCTCAGTGCGGCGGGAGACGTAGAGCTTCACATCGTTGTTACCGAGGAACGCAACAGGTGAGCCTTTCGGGTCACTCAAATCTGTCGGCTTCAGCTTGTTGCAGTCGATGCAGTGTGGTCTCAGCTTACCTTCGAACCGTATCCAATCAGTGGGAGCGTGTGTGTGGTACAGATGCGCGGACTTGCCAAAAAAGCCTTTGCGGCCATGTTCTTCCTCAAATGTTCCTTGAGGCAGTCCTACGTGGGCTTGCTTGGTCGTTTTTCCCTTGTTAAGAGGATACATTGGCTCTCCAGCGCGTTACGTGAATGGTCGTTTCAACGGGAGGACTACTAGTCAGACATTACCATAAGAATATACAATGCAGAAGTCAAAACGGCAAATCATGCCACCAAGCGGAAAGTGACCTCTCCGTCTGGCGGAGTGAAACTGATGTTCGGAATATTGAGAAAAAAGATGGGCAGCAAATGCAACAGCATCAGAGCCTTGGGTTGAGGTATCGCTCAACGCGTTGAATCGGGAGAGATTTGTCCAGATGTGAAATGCGTTTTGCTCAGAATTCTAGGCGAATCATCATAGGTTCCCTCTTGCTGCTTGTTCACGCTCAATCGCCTCGAAGAGGGCCTTGAAATTTCCCTTGCCAAAACTTCTGCTTCCCTTGCGCTGAATGACCTCGAAGAACAACGTCGGCCGGTCTTCAACAGGCTTTGTGAAGATCTGCAGCATATAGCCTTCGTCATCCCTGTCCACGAGTATGCCCAACTTGGCAAGCTCTTCCAACGGCTCGTCGATCTTGCCGATCCGGGTGGTCAATTCTTCGTAGTAGGTGTTCGGGACGCGGAGGAAATCGACTCCCTGAGCTTTCATCTTGCCAACGGTTTCAATGATATTATCGGTGGTCATGGCGATGTGTTGAACACCAGCGCCGTGGTAAAAGTCGATGTACTCCTCAATCTGCGATTTGCGTTTGCCCTTTGCCGGTTCATTGATCGGAAACTTAATTCGGTCATTTCCGTTTGCCATTACTTTGGACATGAGAGCCGAGTACTCTGTGCTGATGTCGTTGTCATCAAAGTGCTGATAAAGTCTGAAGCCCATCACATCCTCGTAGAACTTCACCCAGGTGTTCATCTGTCCCCACCCCACATTGCCCACCATATGATCAACGTATTTTAGCCCGACTGGGCGTGATACGAGATCGATTCCTTCCACAGGCTTGTAGCCAGGCATGAAGACACCTGCATAGTTCTTCCGTTCGACAAACGTATGGATTGTGTCGCCGTAGGTTGCGATGGCGGATTTTCTTACCTCACCAAATTCATCCTTCACCACGGTCGGCTCCATGACACCTTTGCCACCGCGCTTCGTGGTTTCTC
>CAYPVN010000188.1:0-3418 GCA_964414155.1 uncultured Chitinophagales bacterium | reverse complement strand
CGATAATACGATGGCCACTCCAGACCGTCCTGCTGCGTCAGCACTCGTCCTTCTTCGATCTCACATCCGGTACTCGCAAACCAACTGCGGAGCGACCCGACGGACATGAACTTGATGTTCACTTGCGCGAGACTGTCACCGGCGGGCACGATCAATCCAATCAACGGCACAAGGATGACGAAGCAGGAGCGTCTGAGTTCTCTTTGAAAAACCCGATTCATTGTTTCCTCAAGAGTTGAGATTAGAAATCAAACGACATGCGAACGCCGAAGTAAATATCCCGTGGATTGAGGAATGCGAGGTACTCCTGGTTGGGTATGTCGATATATGCCTTGTTGTCGAGAACGTACTGCTTGTGCCTCGGATCAGGATCGTTCGGATCGTAGGATTCGTATGGGACCGTCCGGTAATCACCGGGTCGATCATTTCCGGGGAAATTCCGGTATCCCAGCTTTTGATCGTTCTCGTCGCCGGCGATATCGGCAGGAAGGTGGAGAGACGTCAGGTAGTCCTCGTAGTCTTGCCGGTTCGCAAACCCCAGCAGGTAGCTCATTTGTTTAAAGTTGAAGAGATTGTTGACATCCATGAAGAGTTGAATGTTGGCGCGTGAAATCCTGAAGTTCTTACTCGCACGCATGTTGACGTTGTACGAGTCTTTCCATTGCAGGTTATTAGCCACTCCGGGCTTTCCACCGGGTCCTCCCCAGGTGAAATAACTCCCTGACCTCCAGGATGCGACAAAATTCACCCGCCAGTCACCCAGAAGACTCTGCCCGAGAAACTCTGGTCCTATGTTCTCCGGCGTAAAGAAATCGAGGTTCATGCGGGCGAAGGGCTGAGGAAGAGGTTTTTCCTGGTACACATTCTTGTCAATAATTTCCACTCGCTGCTGGACACGGTCTTCATAATACCGCCCATAGCCGAAATACCCGTTCGTACGAACATCATAAGTATAATTGATAAAGCCCTGCACCCACTTACCCCGGTTGCGACTTGCGGTAATCTCAGCGCCTCGAATGTCGCGATACGTGTTATTCGTGCTCACCGTATAGTTTACCTGATTGGAGGAGCTGGTATAGCGCACGAGGCGGGTTTCATCGGTGACATCCTTGTAGTAGCCAGCGACTCGCAAGAGGAACTCGTCGAAGATATTCTGCTCGTACCCCAGCTCGTACGATACCGTCTTTGGAAGTGCATTGTTAGGATTGGCCAGACGGGAAATGGAGTAGGTGGCAGTAAAGCGCCGGATCAGGAAAAGATCCTCCGGAAGCGGCAAGTCCCGGAAGTGCCCATAATTAAAGAAAATCTTCGAATCGGTGGAGATCGGGAACGCAACACCGAGCCTCGGACTGAGTGTGACAATCTTTTTGGTGGGCTCGGTCAGGAGGCTGTCGAGCCCCAATGATCGAATGTCCCCGAATCGAGGATCATACGGATTGTAGCTCGCGAACCAACTACCACCAGCATGAGAGTAATCAAGCCGGAGGCCGACATTGGCAATCATACCCTGGAACTCAATCTTGTCTTGCACATAGACAGCGCCCTGTTTGGGGAATGTGTGCCAGGCAGACCGTGAGTTGTTCGTGGGGAGACGGAGATCCTTCTGCGCATAAAGGACGTTGTTGTCCGTATAGATAAACTCAACCCCAGCCTGCGCCTGATTGTACTGGTCAAGCTGACTCGTGATCGCAAACTTCAGATTGTAGGTCGCAGTCATGCTGCTATCGCGCGACCCTGCCCAACCCAGACTCATATTCATCCTGCTGCCGATGCCGTCACCTGATTGATACAATGGGAATCCAAACGGAGCTTCATCGACATAGAACGCGTTTCCGAACTTATAGATCTTGGATGAATCTCTCGCCTGGCCGGGGTTGGTTTCGTATTTCGTCTCAAACCGATGGAAGCTGGCATCATAATACGTCGATGAGTTGAGCACATGGGTGAACTTTGCACCCACCATGTTGCGACGTATGGCCGTCGGTGCCCAGTAGTCATACCCGAACAATGTTGCGTCGCGATAACTACCGTTCGTATAGTTGTATCCATTCTCAGAGAGATCTCCGGGAGTCGTAAATACGCCGCTATTTCCCGCGTTGTTGTCGCTCGTTCCGGTCGACTTCGAGATCAGTCCTTCGATTGCCAATTTCATGCCGTCACCTAGATCGGAGGTGATCTTGAGCTGACCGTTGTAATCCCTCAAGGCATCGTCCGAAAGTGGGAATAAGTACGTATTGCGCGCCTGTCGATACGACGCGAAGAACCTCAGACCACCTAACATGTCACTGATAATCGGAAACGGTCCGCCAAAACTCATATCAACATCATAGTCAGAATTTGTGATGGCAATTTTCTTTCTGTGCTGAAACAGGAATAGTTGCCTTGCTGCTTCGGGCGTGAGGTCGTCGTTCGGGTCGTTGTTCTGCAACGTCCGCGCGGAGACGGCATTCCACCCCTCAAACTCGGGGTATTGTTTCCTGGTGTGAGCATCCCATGCACCGTTGTTTGTTCCGGTGAATGCGACCGCAGGATCAATGTATGGTCTCACCCAATACGCATTGGGGTCATTGGGCCCGGCCCCGAAATGTTTTTGCCGCGTCGGGCTGTACCGTCCGATGAACCCAAAGGAGTACACGCTCTTACTCCCTTCCTTCGTTACCACATTCACAAGACCGGACCGGACGTTGCCATATTCGGCATTGAACCCGCCTGTCTGGATCTGGATGTCCTCGATAGACGTGAGACTAATACCGGTGTAAGGCCGATTGTCCCGTGCATCGCGAAGACTCTGGCCGTTCACCATGAAATTCGTCTGGGCGGCAGCTCCGCCACGGATTACGAACTGACCCTCCCCTGTTGCTTCAATTCCCGCCTGCAAACCCACAACCCCTGCCACCGTTGCCACCGGGAGCTTCTGCACTTCGACAGTAGAGATGTTCGCACGGCTGTTCGACACGTCTTTCTGCACGACAGGTCTCTGCGCGACCACAATCACCTCTTCCGCCTGTACGGTTTCTTCGCTCAGTTGAATGTCAATCGTCGCGGTCTGATCGATATCCACACGCACGTTGGTGACTGTGGTAGGTGTATATCCCAGCAGGCTCGCCCTCAGGCGGTAGCTGCCGGGAGCAATGTTCAGCAACACGTAGTACCCTTCGATGTTCGTCGAGGCACCTGTACGGGTGTCCTCAAGGGTCACGTTTACACTGACGAGCTTCTCACCTGTCCGCGCGTCGGTTATCGTCCCGGCGATTTTTCCGGTCGTGCCAGCCAAGACAAGGTGTGTAAAGGACAACCAGATGAGAAAGAAGAGGATGCTCTTTGTGTTCATTGCAACAATCTCCTCATAGGGCGGGTGACAGAAAAACTCGGTACGGAAAGAAACAGGAGAACTGAAGGATCGCAACATCCACATGAC
>CAYPVN010000187.1:0-3476 GCA_964414155.1 uncultured Chitinophagales bacterium | reverse complement strand
GCACGTGACTCCAATTTGGTCATACTGGCCAGCGGGAACAATGTCCTGCTCAACGATTCCTGCGTAAGACCCCAGAGGGCATACGACTGATCCTTCGACTCATCGCGTCCCCGCGAAATGTAGTAGCGCCCAGTCGCTCCATCATGGTTCACCCGTGCATAATGCCCGGTGGCAATGTAATCCGCACCGAGGGCGGTCGACTTCTTGATCAGCTCTTCCCACTTGATCTTCCGATTGCAGATGACACACGGATTCGGCGTACGGCCGTTGAGATACTCATCTACAAAGTTATCAATAACCTCATGGCCGAATCGCTCGCTGAAGTCAAGCACATAATGAGGGAACCCCAATTTCGTGGCGACACTGCGCGCGTCATTGATGCCGTCAAGCGAGCAGCAACTGGTTTCATTCCCAACGTTGCCGCCGACGTCCTCATACTTGTATGTTTTGATCGTTATCCCAATGACGTCGTAGCCCTCATGCACCATCATGGCCGCAACAACGGAGGAATCCACACCCCCACTCATCGCAACAACGACTCGCTTCTTTGTGCCCATTACGAATATCTGATTGTTTTCGAACCCTTTTCAAAAGAAAGATACTCAAAACGTGCGTCCTTATCAAAAAAAATATTCTTGCGATTGAAACCTTTTCCAACTATATTCGTTTATGCAAATATAGTGCACCTATGTGCGGACGACCCATGCAACATCTGGCTAAAGCGTTTAAGGCTCTTTCTGATGAATCCCGACTCAGGATCATCAGCCTCCTCTTGCATTCCGGAGAGCTTTGCGTGTGCGACATTGAGTCTATCCTTGGATGCACACAGACAAAAGTGTCGAGACATCTCAGCTATTTGAAAAAAGTAGGACTCGTAGAGGGAAGACAACAGGGACTGTGGATTCTCTATTCGATCCCGAAAACAAAGAGTGAAAACCACCAGAGGCTCTTGGAGTGCGTGAAAACTATCGTCGCAACAAATCCAATTGCTCTGAAAGACATGAAACAACTTAACAAGAATATCAACAGAGGATGTTGCGCAACGTTCTCAATTATTAAACCCAATCAGGCGCCCGTCACCCTACAACTGAACTAACTCGGAGGAAACATGACAAACGACGAACTCAAACAAGCGGTTCGAGAGCAATACGCCAGAATCGCAACGTCCGAAGGCTCTTGCTGCGGTCCGAATTGCGGGTGCGGGTCCGCTGAATCCGAACTGCTTTCGATTACAATGAACGACAACTACAACAGTGTGAACGCTCCGATCATCGAGGCTGCCGACCTGGGTCTGGGCTGCGGTACGCCAGCAGCCTTCGCCGATCTTGAGAAAGGCATGACCGTTCTCGATCTCGGTTCAGGCGCGGGTATTGATGTATTCCTCGCAGCTCAGGAAGTTGGCCCATCGGGTAAGGCAATCGGGCTTGATATGACAGATGAGATGATCGAGCGGGCTAACACAAATCGCCAGAAGCTTGGGATACTCAATACCGAGTTTCGAAAGGGTGAGATCGAAGAGATGCCCATTGAGTCAAATTCAATCGACCGCATTCTCAGCAATTGCGTTATCAATCTCGTTCCGGATAAACGGAAGGCTTTCTCTGAAATGTATCGAGTGTTGAAGATAGGAGGAAAGTTCACCATCTCCGATATCGTTTCAATTGGGACAATTCCTGAAAGCATCCGCCGCGATATGCAGCTCTGGGCCGGCTGTGTCTCTGGTGCCACCGAGAAGGACAGCTACCTTGAAATCATCAGAGAGTCTGGATTTGACGAGGTCACAATTGTTAGTGAAAAACCATATCCAACAGATGAAGCTATCCCGTTTTCAATTCAGAGCATAACCGTCACAGCAACCAAATGAACAGCGTGAAAGTGCGAGTGGCTCAGCGGGAGGACCTTCCGGTGGTCATCGCCCTTCTGCAATCGGCCAAGTTGCCTTCTCTCGGAGTAGCTGAACACTTCGAGACCTTTCTCGTCGCACAACGGGAGAATAGCATTGTGGGAACCCTTGGCCTTGAAGTCTACGGTCCGACAGCTCTGCTTCGCTCGGCAATCGTAGTGGAACAGGAACGCGGGCGTGGGATTGGACAACTGTTGTTCGATGAACTGTTGAGAAAAGCCCGACAACTTCACATTCACAAATTAATTCTCCTCACCAATACGGCTGAGGAGTACTTCCGCCGGAAGGGATTTGCGACAATCGAACAGCGAACAGTGACGGGACCGATTACTACATCGGCGGAATTCTCCGGGGCGTGCCCTACGCATGCTGCATGTATGGAACTGCTGTTATGAAAAGAATATTGATCCTCTGTACCGGAAATTCATGTCGCAGCCAAATGGCTGAGGGATTCTTGAAGTCATTCGATCCGGCTTGGGAGGTCCTATCAGCAGGTACGAGCCCCGCGGCACGGATTCATCCGAAAGCAATCGCAGTCATGAAGGAAGTTGGAATCGATCTGAGCGGAGCGTATCCAAAGAGCGTTGACCAATTCGCTTATCAGTCATTCGACCATGTTATCACCGTCTGCGACCACGCAAAGGAGACGTGCCCTGTGTTTACCGGCAAAGTCAAGCACCGTCTTCACATCGGCTTTGACGATCCTGCCGAAGCGACAGGGACTGAAGAAGAAGTACTCTCTGCATTCAGACGCGTGCGGGATGAGATACGGGAACAGTTCCATCAATTCTATCTCCACCGTCTCACATCCATCGACCAATAACCATTTGAGATAGATCATGTCGTCTACACTCAAGAAGCTCTCTGTTCTCGATCGATACCTGACGCTGTGGATATTCCTCGCCATGACGGTCGGAGTTTTCTGGGGTTATCTTTTTCCTGGTGTCGTCGGTTTCTGGAACTCATTCCAATCCGGTACCACCAACATCCCCATTGCCATCGGGCTGATCCTGATGATGTATCCCCCACTTGCCAAAGTCAAATACGAAGAACTTGGGGATGTCTTCAAGAATGTACGGGTTCTTGCACTCTCGCTTGTGCAAAACTGGATCATCGGTCCGGTGCTGATGTTCGGGCTCGCCGTGATCTTTTTGCAAGACTACCCAGAGTACATGGCAGGGTTAATTCTGATCGGGCTGGCCCGTTGCATCGCAATGGTGATTGTGTGGAATGAGCTGGCGAAAGGAGATAGTGAGTACGCCGCCGGTCTTGTCGCTTTCAACTCTATTTTCCAAGTACTGTTCTTTTCTGTCTATGCGTACGTTTTCCTCACCATCCTCCCCGGATGGTTTGGATTGAAGACGTTTACAGTTGAGATTACCATAGGACAAATCGCCGAGAGCGTGTCCATCTATCTCGGTATCCCGTTCATCGCCGGACTGATCACTCGCTTCATCATGCTGAAAGCCAAAGGAAAAGAGTGGTATGAGAAGAAATTCATCCCGAGAATCAGTCCGATAACGCTGATCGCGTTGCTCTTCACGATCCTCGTGATGTTCTCCCTGAAAGGCGA
>CAYPVN010000186.1:0-3506 GCA_964414155.1 uncultured Chitinophagales bacterium | reverse complement strand
GCAGGGCAAAGCGGAGATCATCGTAGGCAAGCAGCGCAACGGCCCCACCGACGACATCCCGTTGGTGTTTGTCCACCGCTATGCACGGTTTGAGAACCCCGCGCCGGTATCGTTTGATTTGATTCCCGCGGGACCCGAAGAAGAAGCGCCGTTCTAAGCCATGCATCGTTCAGTCAGATCACGGCGCGCATTTCTCAGTCGGCTCGGTATTCTTGGAGTTTCCTCGACAGTCCTGTCGGGCGGATTGACGAAAAGTCTGGCTGCTATGCTACAACATTCAGAGCCGACCGATGAGGAGATATGCCAGGCCAGGTTCCTCATGGCGACGAAGCGGTATCTTCAGGGCAAACCGATCGGTGAGGTTGTAGCAACCATCGGGACGATGTTTCTTGAAACTCCCTACGCGGCCAATACACTTGAAGTACCCGGCGACGAACGCCTCGTCATCAATCTGCACGGTCTTGATTGCGTGACGTTTGTTGAAAACACACTCGCCATCTCACGCTGCATCAAGTTGAGGACAAATACGTTCGAAGCATACAAGCAGCAATTGCAGCGTATTCGCTATCGGTCTGGCGCGATAAACGGATATCCCAGCCGGCTTCATTATTTCTCAGATTGGATTGACGATAACGAGGGGAAGAACATCGTGCGCAGCATCTCTCGTGAGCTTGGCCTGACGTATCCGAAACAGATGGACTTCATGTCATCGCACCCTTCCTCATACAAACAGTTGGGCAACGAGAACTACCTTGAGAGGATGAAAGAAACGGAAGCAACGCTCAACCGACGGCAACACTACTATGTTCCCAAAAACCGGGTCAGCGATGTTGAGATTCAAATTGAGCCCGGCGATATCATCGCCATCACCACTTCCATCGAGGGTTTGGATGTTGTTCATACCGGCATTGCGATTCGCAGCGGCGGCATACTGAAGTACCTCCATGCACCTCTGAGCAAGGGGAAGGTGCAGATCAGCGAGCAATCTCTTGTAAAATACCTTGCGGGAAACAAGAAACAAACCGGTATCATGGTTGCGCGGCCGCTGGAACCAGGCCGCTAAACCTTTCAAACCACCAAAAGAAAGGGATAACAATGTATACGCGATGGGTTGGAATGCTAACAAGCGTCATGCTTTCACTTCTGGTTTGCGCTGCTGCTTTCGGCCAGGGAATGTACTGGGAAAGCACAACGACGGGCGGTCGCCAGGGAAACAAAGCGAGGATTTCTAAGACCTACTACATGCCGAAATTGTTCAAGACCGACAATGAGGATGAAGGGACAAGCGTGATTCTGATGCTTGAGAAAGGAATGATGTATACGATCAACACCAATAAGAAGACCTACTCAGAAATCACCGTGGCAGAAATGGAAGGGGTCATGAAAGGGGCAGGCGCAGCGATGGACAATGCAACGGCGGAAATGGAACAGCAGATGGCTGAGATGTCGGAAGAGGAGCGGGAAATGATGAAGAAGATGATGGGAGACAGGATGCCCGGTATGAAGAAGGAAATGAAGGTTGATGTTTCGGTAACGGGCGAAAAGAAAACCATCAGCGGCTACGCATGTTTAGAATATGTGGTGAACCAAGACGGCAAGGCAATGATGTCCGTATGGGCAACCAAAGAGGTGAAAGGGCCGGACGCGATGAGGGGCGATCTTGAGGAGTTCAGTCGATTAATGGCGTCCATGAACCCCATGATGCCGAAAAACCTTGTGCAGGCCATGAAAGGCATCAAAGGATTTCCCATTGAAACGCTCTTTAAAGACTCGACGAAGGAAGTGGTCACGAATATCGAAAAGAGATCCATTGCCGCGAGTGAGTTTGAAGTCCCCGAAGGGTATGAGAAAGTCGAGTCAGATCTGAAGTAGGCGCAGGCAACAGTAGCAAGCGTTGCCATTACTTTACAAGGCCAACGTTACACCGCGTGATCTTTGTGGCTTTCATGTTTTCAAATCTGCGCCAACTTGCCTCTGACGTCATTGTGGGAGGATGGTAGATGTGATATTGAATCGCAAGGTTCCGGAGTGACTTTCCGGTAACACCGATGAGAGAGAGCCTGTACTGGATATCGGAATCCTCCCCGCACCCTGGCCCGGTGTATTCTTCATCGAAACCGTTGACAGCCTCAAGATCCTTCCTGGCGGCAGAGAAATTGCTTCCTAGCATTCCGTGGACATTCCGGAGAAGGAGTTTCCGAAGTAGCCGGCTCCGTATTCTGATCCCATCTTCCACACGCAACGATTTTCCCAGCAATCCATCGGCCCATTCACTCAAACCATATCGCTCAAACTCTCCGCTGTGGACCTTCTCCAGCGTCAGAGCCCCTGACCACCGCTCGCTGGTCTCCACTCTTCTTCCGAGAAGCACTTTGTTTGGTTCGCGCTCATTCCAATGGTCGAGCATGAAGTCCCTGCCCGGAATGCAGTCGCCGTCAATGAACACAATGTGTTCGCCCCGGGCGGCGCGTATGCCATTGTTCAGCATCGTGTTCTTTCTCCATCCGCGGTCTTCGTGCCAGAGATATGTGATCTGGCAAGACATCTGACGCTGTGCTTCTTCAACGATATTTTTGACGTCAGGTCCCGACCCGTCATCGGCGATGATGATCTCGAAGTCTGTAAATGACTGTCGGGCACAACCCGCAAGAACGAGGCGTAGATTTTCCGGCTTGTTGTATACCGCAATGACGAGGGACAGTTTTGGAGTGATGCTCAAGAGGAAATCCGGAATGGACTGATTTCAGATCAGTTCCACACGCCAGGGATTCGAGTTTGGCATTTCGGGCACGCACCGCTTACAAGATTGTTTCTCGTAACGTGGAATCCAAAGCGCTCGATCAGCATAGTGTGGCATGATGGACAGTAGGTGTTTTCGTATGTGCCAACCCGGCCCGGCAGGTTTCCCGCGTACACGAAGTGCAGTCCGGCATCGTATCCAATTTCTGCTGCACGAAGCAATGTCTCCACCGGCGTCGGATCAGGGTCAGTCATCTTATAATCCTGGTGGAACGCGGTGACGTGCCAGGGTATATCCGGCGATATGGAGACGAGGAAGTTGGCGATATCCTTCAGCTCTTCATCCGAATCATTGAAGCCCGGAATGGTGAGCGTAACGATCTCCAGCCAAATGCCGAGTCGGTGTATCTGCTTAATCGTGTTGAGCACATTGTCAATTGTCCCACCGAGCTGCTGGTAGTTCTTCTGCCGGAAACTCTTCAGATCGATCTTGTATAACTGAACATACGGGCGGATGTAGTCGATGACTTCCGGCGTTCCGTTGCCGTTTGAAACGTAGGAGCACTTGATGTTATACTTGCGCGCAAGCTTAAACACTTCGACGGCCCACTCACTCGTAATGAGCGGCTCATTGTACGTACTGGTGATGACGGGCGTCTTGTGCTCAAGGGCGAGACCAACAAGCTCCTCCGCTGAAACGTATTGAGGAGGTGCCGTTGCCAGTGGGTCGCGGATGGCTTGCGATGTGAGCCAGTTCTGGCAATATG
>CAYPVN010000185.1:0-3631 GCA_964414155.1 uncultured Chitinophagales bacterium | reverse complement strand
GCCCGAAATCCATGATCTGCGCGATGCCATCCTTGCGGATCATGATGTTCTCGGGCTTGATATCACGATGCACGATGCCCTTCTCGTGTGCTGCTGCCAAACCATCGGCAACCTGGATGCCGATTTCGATGGCTTGCTTGAAACTGAGCACCCCTTTCTTGTCTCTCAATGTCTGCCCATCGACGAATTCCATGACGATGAACATTTGCGTATCGTGCTCTTGAATATCATGGATGGTACAGACATTAGGGTGGTTCAGTGCCGATGCCGCCTGTGCTTCCTGAATAAAGCGCGCCTTATCCTGTTCAGAGGCCGAGAGATGGGGAGGAAGGAACTTGAGCGCAACGGTACGCTTGAGCTTTGTGTCTTCGGCTTTGTACACCACACCCATGCCACCCTCTCCCAACTTCTCGAGTATTCGATAGTGAGAAATAGTCTGGCCAATCATAGACTACACCTCCCGCTTCCGCTTCGCTCCTGCGGGATCCTCAAAACTTCAGCCACTCGCTGTGCTCGTGGGAAGTTTTGGGACATGCCGCCTTCGCCTAACTTCTCGAGGATTTTGTAATGAGAAATAGTTGATCCTATCATCATTCATCCATTTTAGAGTGAAAGTTTCGGTGCCTGCCTGCCGTAGCGGAAGCGCAGGCAGGGACAGGTCCGCCCTCGCCAACCTGCCCGCCATCTTTTTGGAGGGGCTTTTCAAGGATCTTGTCCGCCGGAGGCGGATAATGTGATATTGTTTCGCCGACCTGTCCGCCGTTGAGCCGGAGGCTCATCCCAGCCCGACCGCTGGCTGGCGGGCGCCTCTGGCGGACTTTTTGGTGGATCATTTTACGAGACCTATTTTTCTTAATATTTCCGTGAACCGCGGATCCGGACGAAGGGGGTCAAATTTTGGCTCGACGTTGAGGGACACCACGAGCGCATCCCGCTCTTCCACTGCCTTTCTTAACATTGCGATTGCCTCTTCTTTGTTGCCAAGATACAGGTGTACTAACGCTATCGCCGACGACAGGACGTAGGAATGTCTGGAGATTTCTCTCAGTTCCTCAAGCAATTTAAGCGCGTCGGTTCTTCGTCCGGTAACGGCGTAGACGCAGGCCACGGTGTAGATTAGTGTTCGATCGCCCGAAATGCGGATCTCCGCCTCGTATGCGCGAAGTGCCTGGCCGTATTGTTTTTTCATGAAGTATGCATCACCCATAAGACCGTGTGGTCCCGGAAACGTCGAGTCCATCTCAATGGTCTTCAGTTCTTGCTCAATAGTCTTGTCGAACTGGCGCGAGCTGTAATACACCCAGCCGACATTCTGACTGATCCTCAGCGAAAGCGGATCGAGTTGCTGCGCGCGCATGATCTCACGAAGTGCATCGTCGAAGAGTCCCAAGGTAAGCCGGTTTATCGCGTACCAGTGATGTGCAGTGGCGTAGTTCGGATTGAGTTCAATGGCTCTCTTGTACTCACGCTCGCTCCCGGTCCAGTCCCATTCGTAACCCTCGAGGATGATGGCAAGTGAAGTATGGGCTTCGGCGAGTTCATTATCCAGTTGCAATGCCCGAAGAGCAGCAACCTTCGCTTTCGGAAAGCCGTCTACGGGCGACATAAAATAGTTGCCTACGAGCAGCGAATAACCGTCTGCGAGCCCTGCGTAGGCAAGGGCGTAGTTCGGATCTTTCTCGATCGCCTGATTGAAGTAGTCTATGCTCTTCTTGAGTCCGTCCTCCGTTCGTTTGTTCCAATAGTAGCGACCCTTGAGGTACAACGTATAGGCCTCAGAGTTCTCCGTGTAGTTCCTGGTAAGACGTTTCTCCTCTTCACCGGAAAGTTTCACCTGGAGTTGTTCCGAAATGGCCCTGGACAGTTCACCCTGGAGCGTGTAGATATCCGCGGCACGCTTGGTATATTGTGCCCCCCAAAGATGGCGTTCGTTTCCTGCATCCACTAACTCGGCGCTGATTGCATAGCTGTCGCCGTGCTGGACGATGCGACCGAGGAGGACCGCTTTGACGTTAAGCTTCTTTCCAACTTCCTGAACGTCGACGTTGGCTCCCGTATAGCGGAAGACGGAGTTCCGCGACATCACTGTGAGGGAAGGAAGGCTGGAGAGACTGTTGATGATCCCCTCCGTAATGCCTTCGCTTAACATGCCCGCCGAAGAGTCAGTGCTGGTAATCGTGAATGGCAGGACGGCGATTGAGTCGATGGGTTTCGTGGTCGATGTGAGGAGGATGTAGATGATAATTGACGCAATCCCCACCAGTGTTACAAGTCCAATCAGGAGTTTCGAACGTTTTTGGGGAGCGTGTTGCACTTCCAGCACAGCGCCGGCTTGACCGGATGGCGCGACCGGTTTCCGCTCGATCCGTCTTCCCTCAGAGTCCCGCCTGTATCGTTTCAAATCAACCGATACGTCTTTCATCGATTGGTAACGAACCTCGCGGTCTTTTTCCAGGCACTTCATAACCATTCGGTTGAGCTCGGGATCGATCCCCTGATCAGTGAGCTGTTTCGGATCGACGTTCATGATCTCATACATTATTGCAGCTTCATGTTCGGCCTGGAACGGAAGTTGACCCGCATACATTTCATACAGCAAAACCCCAAAGGAAAAAATATCCGAGCGATGGTCTGTTTCGGCGCCTTCTATTTGTTCAGGCGACATGTAAGCGATCGTGCCGATGGTACTTCCCGTTTTGGTCAGCCTGCTGACGCCTCTGAGTTTCGCAAGCCCAAAGTCCATAATCTTCGCCCGGCCATCATCGGTCACCATGATGTTTTCAGACTTGATGTCCCGGTGAATGATCCCTCTCTCGTGCGCCTTCTCCAAACCCTCCGCGATCTGGGTGGCAAGGTCCACCGATTCTTTCAAACCAGGCTTTCGGTACCCCTGGGATTGATCGGTCTTCTTTCGTATCCATTCTCGAAGTGTGACTCCATCGAGATACTCCATCACCATGAACGTTTCATCGTTCACTTCGTCGATCTCATGAATGACGCAGATATTGGGATGGTTCAGAGAGGAAGCGGTCTGTGCTTCCTGCATAAAGCGGTCTCGCTCCTCTCCATGGACAGAGAGTCTTTTGGGAAGAAACTTTATCGCAACTGTGCGCTTGAGTTTCAGATCTTCGGCCTTGTACACGACGCCCATTCCTCCTTCGCCCAGCTTTTCGAGAATCTTGTAATGAGATATAGTAGTTCCGATCATACCAAAACCCTCTTGTCATGAACTGGGCTTCGGAGGACGGGTCCGCCTTCTCCCAACTTCTCGACTATCTTATAATGAGAAATAGTTGATCCTATCATCATTCATCCATTTTAGAGTGAAAGTTTCGGCGCCTGCCTGCCGCAGCCTGCCCGCCTGCGGCCAGCCCGACATCGGTTTGGCGGGCGTTCGGGCGGGCGGCAGCGCAGGCAGGGACAGGTCCGCCTTCGCCGACTTGCCCGCCATCCTTTTGGCGGGGCTTCTCGAGGATCTTGTTCCGCTTTCTGGTTCCGCTCCTTGGAATCCCGCACATTGGCGGAATCCAAGAAGGCGGGAAATCCCGCTTAGAGGCGGAATCCCAAAGAGCGGGATAGTGTGAAATCGTCTGTCCGATCATATCTTTACAAGAGAATAATGTATGGTTGA
>CAYPVN010000184.1:0-3674 GCA_964414155.1 uncultured Chitinophagales bacterium | reverse complement strand
GCCTTGTGGCACTCCTCGTAGACACGAGTAACATTCGTCCCATCGACCGTAACTCCCGGGATCCCGTAACCGATCGCTCTGTCGGAAAGCTTCTGCGCCGCAAATTGTTTTCTGATTGGTGTGGAGTAGGCGAACTGATTGTTTTCAATGATCAGGACGAATGGTAGCTTCATCACGGCGGCCATGTTCACACCTTCATGGAACTCTCCGATGCTGCTGCCACCATCGCCGATATACGTCATAACGACTGCGTTTTCCTTGCGCATTTTTGCAGCCAGGGCGATTCCGACCGCAATGGGAATCATCGCGCCAAGATGACTGACATTGCCGTAAATCTTGAGCGCCGGGTCGGCATAGTGACCAGTCCCGTCGCGGCCGCGGGTTGCGCTGTTTGCACGGCCAAGATGCTGGAGGAAAACATCTTTCACCGTCTGGCCCTTAACCAGATGCGCACCGAGATCACGGTGCAATGGTAAGATGTAGTCGTGATCCTCAAGCGCGTACGCGCTTGCCACCGCGGTTGCTTCATTCCCGTACCCCGTGTACGCTCCGCCGACGATCTTTCCCTGTTTATACAAACGGAGGATAGCGTTGTCGCACTCACGCGTTAGGCGCATGTAGTAGTACAGCTCCAGCTTGTCCTGACTTGAGAGCGTTACAGACGACGGAGGATGGGGATTGGTTTTTTTTGCAGTTACGTGCATGCCTGATTGCCAGCCTTAATGATCTCGGTCAGAAACTCACCAATTGTTTCAAAGCAGCAACGATGTCTGCCTCCTGGGGCAACATAGCGTACTCAAGTTCCGGACCGTATGGAACAGGTGCATCCTTTGCCGCAACTCGCTGTACAGGGGCATCGAGCCTGTCGAATGCTTCTGCCGCGACGATAGCAGCAATTTCAGCTCCGAATCCTCCTGTGAGTGTATCCTCATGAACGATGAGGACCTTTCCAGTCTTCCGCACCGATGTCAGGATCGCTTCCTTGTCGAGCGGGTTCAGCGTCCGCAGATCGATCACCTCAATCGTAACACCAAATTCCTTCTCAATCTTTGCGGCTGCATCAAGCGAGCGCTGAACGAGCATTCCCCAGGTGATTATCGTTGCATCCTCGCCGGCCTTCTTTACTTTTGCAAGACCAAACGGGAGGCAGTAGTCCGCGTCCGGCTCAGGGGATGATGCGAAGCCCTGGCGGTAGAGTCCCTTGTGTTCACAGAAGAGAACGGGGTCCTCTTCACGACATGCGGTCTTGAGGAGACCCTTCGCGTCAGCGGCATTGGACGGAAACACAACCCGGATGCCGGGAATGTGAGTGAAGAACCCATCAATGGATTGACTATGATAAAGCCCACCGTGAATGTACCCACCGACCGCAACACGGATAACCATCGGACAGGACCAGTCGTTATTCGAACGGAACCGCAACATTGCAACTTCATCACGCAGCTGCATGAACGCGGGCCAGATGTAATCGCCAAACTGGATTTCCACCACTGGCTTATAGTCGCCACGGACTGCAAGGCCGAGTGCTGTTCCGACGATGCTAGCTTCGGCGAGCGGCGAATTAAAGACGCGCTCATCCCCGAACTTCGCCGTGAGACCTTTGGTTGCAGTGAACACGCCCCCCTTGTTCCCCGCGACATCCTCACCATAAATCAGCATCTTGGGGTTGCGTTCCATCTCCTCTGCGAGCGCGTGGTTGACCGCATCAACCAGCACCACCGAAGAGCCTTTGTGTTGAGGTTCAACAAAACCCTGCACCGGTACCATAACACGTGGTGAGTAGACGTAGTTCTCCAGTCCGGTAACAGCAGGCAATGGTTGACTCTCAGCCCACTCGGCTGCTTTGTCAATGCGGGTTTGGATTTCCTCCTTGATCTTCGGGAGTTCGGCAGCGGTGAGGATCTTCTGCTCAACAAGAAACCTTTCAAACCGGGGAATGGGATCTTTCTTCAGATCCTCTTCAAGATCTTTTTTGTCGCGATATTTTCGTTGATCGTCCGATGAAGAATGCGGAAGCAGGCGGACTGTATCCGCTTCGATCATGCTCGGACCTTCACCCCTGCGCGCCTTGGCGACTGCATCGGCAGCAACCTCGTACATCGCCTTGAAGTCGCATCCATCCACGCGATAGCGATTCAGGCCGGCGTATCCTCTGACCATTTCGTACACGGATGCCCCCGCAACCTGATCGCTCACGGGAACGGAGATCGCATACTTGTTATTTTGGATAAGGAAGATGACCGGAAAGCGTCCTCGAGCCGCCCAATTCACCGCCTCATGGAATTCTCCTTCACTTGTAGAACCCTCACCTGACGAGACGTACACCACTTCATCCTTGCCGTCTTTTGCAGCACCCATCGCCGTGCCGACCGCGTTGAGGTACTGCGTGCCGGTGGGACTCGACTGCGAAACGATCCTCCACTTCTTATGACCGTAATGGAACGGCATAGCGAAACCGTTGCTGCTGGGACCGCCCTTCCGGTGAAGCGCTTCCAGCATCACATCCTCGATTGTGTAGCCAAACTGAAGAGAGAATGAGAGGTCACGATAGTACGGGTATGCCCAGTCATAACCCGGCTTCATCGCCAGCGCCGTTGCGGTCTGGGCAATCTCGTGTCCCGACCCGCCGATATGGAAGAACACCTTTCCTTGTTTCAGCAGCACGAGTATCTTGTTGTCGATCAGCCGTCCGGCAAGGGCATTCTTGTAGACGGAGAGAATCTGCTCCTTCTTCAATGATGCAACAGCCCCGTTCACAGCATTCTCCGACGGGATTTTTGTGACGACTTCTGACTTCATGGGCTTCGTTGTTGGCACTCGAGTTCCTGATATTCTTTTACAAACTGGAAATGGCCTGTTCAATGCACAATGTAGCCGTGTCGGTGGGACTACCGTTCGGCGAGAGGATCGCTTGCAATGAAGTTTCGCGGACATCCACGCCGAACACTACCCCAAATTCTTTTGTGAGAATGCTTGCAACGTCGTTCTGATTCACCGTGGTACCGAGGACTTCCTGCAACGATGTAACTCCCTTTTCAAAGATACCACACGGAATAATTCTGTCAAAGAAAGATAGATCGGTGGCGACGTTGAATGCAAATCCGTGCATGGTAATCCACCGGCTTGTCTTGATGCCGATCGCACAAATCTTGCTGTCGCCGACCCAGACGCCAGTATAGTCGTGCATTCTCGTTCCTGTCACTCCAAACCTACTGAGTGTTCTAATGATGACCTCCTCAATGTCACGCAAGTAGCGATGGAGATCAAGGTAGTATCCTTGCAAGTCGAGGATTGGATAACCCACGATTTGGCCGGGACCGTGGTAGGTTATATCACCGCCCCGATCGCAATTGAATACGGCGATGCCTCGCTCGCGCAACTCGGCATCATTGGCAAGAAGGTGGTTCTCATCTCCTGCTTTGCCAATGGTGTACACGGATGAGTGTTCTGTGAACAGAAGCGTATCAGAGATTGCGCCGGACGCACGCAGGTCAAGCAGTTTCTGCTGCAAGTCCCAGCACCATTTGTACTCGGTCCGACCGAGGTGCACAACTTGTATGTGGTTCTTCGTAGAGTTCATCAAGAATCTAGATGTTGATTGCCTCGCCGTATGCAGCGGCAGCAGCTTCCATCACCGCTTCGCTCAGCGTCGGGTGGGCATGAACGGAACGGAA
>CAYPVN010000183.1:0-3675 GCA_964414155.1 uncultured Chitinophagales bacterium | reverse complement strand
AACCGGAGGAGCTGATCGTGTATGGCGGTACGGGGAAAGCTGCGCGCAACTGGGAATGCTATCACGCAATTGTTGAAAGCCTCAAGAATCTTGAGAATGACGAGACGCTCCTTGTGCAGTCCGGAAAGCCGGTGGGGATATTCCGGACGCATGAGAACGCGCCGCGTGTTCTCATTTCGAATGCCATGCTCGTTCCAAAGTGGGCGACCTGGGATGAATTCCGCCGGCTTGAGGTGCTTGGGCTGACGATGTATGGACAGATGACGGCTGGAAGCTGGATCTACATCGGCACGCAGGGAATTCTTCAAGGCACGTACGAAACGTTTGCATCATGCGCAGAGAAACATTTCGACGGGAGTCTGGCCGGAAAGCTTCTTGTCACTGCAGGTCTTGGTGGAATGGGGGGCGCACAACCCCTTGCCGCAACAATGAACGGAGCTGCTTGCCTTGCCATCGAAGTGGATCGTTCGCGTATCGAGAAGCGTTTGAAAACAGGCTACGTGGATGAGATAACGGAATCACTCGACGAGGCACTGCTCATTCTTCAGACTGCCAAGGAACTGAAAGAAGCGAAGTCCGTCGCGCTGTTGGGGAACGCGGCTGAGGTTCTGCCGGAGCTTCTTGCGCGGAACATCAAGGTGGATGTGCTCACCGACCAGACCTCCGCACACGACACGCTCAATGGATATGTTCCTGCTCATCTTCCCTACGAGGAAGCGCTGGCCTTGCGAAAATCTGATCCGAAAAAGTACGTGCAACTTGCCCAGAGGTCCATCGTTGAGCATGTGCAGGCAATGCTCGGCCTGAAGAAGAAAGGCGCGGTGACGTTCGACTACGGCAACAACATCAGGGGCGAGGCATTAGAGAATGGGCTGACAAACGCGTTTGATATTCCCGGATTTGTACCGGAATACATACGCCCTCTCTTCTGCGATGGCAAGGGACCGTTTCGCTGGGCAGCGCTCTCGGGAAACCCCGAGGATATTTACCGCACTGACCGGGCGGTGATGGAAACGTTTCCCGACAACAAACCACTTTGCCGATGGATCGAGAAGGCACAGAAGCTGGTGCGCTTCCAGGGACTTCCTGCGCGCATTTGCTGGCTCGGTTATGGTGAACGGGCGAAGATGGGGAAAATCTTCAATGAGCTCGTTGCCCGCGGTGAAGTGGAAGCCCCCATTGTCATCGGACGTGATCACCTCGACTGTGGATCGGTGGCTTCGCCCAATCGCGAAACCGAGAAGATGAAAGACGGTAGCGATGCAATCGCCGACTGGCCGATCCTGAATGCACTCCTCAACGCAACCGGTGGTGCAAGCTGGGTGAGCGTCCATCATGGAGGCGGTGTCGGTATGGGACTCTCCATCCATGCCGGTATGGTGGTTGTGGCAGATGGAACGAAAGACGCCGAAGCCCGGCTCCAGCGCGTGCTTACCTATGATCCCGGAATGGGCATTGTCCGCCACGCAGACGCCGGCTACGAGCGGGCGGTTGAAAATGCGAGGAAGTGGGGCGTGAAGATACCGATGCTGAAGTGAACGAGTGGCGATCTCGAAACAACCTTCTGATGCCGTCGGACTTTGCGCGCAGTGCCGTCATGCAGCGATCACGCGCAATGCGCGAAGCGTGTTCTACCTGTGCAAGCTCTCCGCGAGCGATCCGCGATTTCCGAAGTATCCTCGCCTGCCTATTCTCAAGTGTGATGGATTCGAGAGTGAGAATCGGGGACATTCATCTGACAAATCCCCCATGTAACGAAGAATGAGAATAATCGAATTGGGATTGATCGAGTGAGACCTTGGAGTGTTGTGCTGTTTCTGGTATTTCTCGTTGCCTTGCCAGGGCGTGCGCAGTTTGCCGTTCATCTCAACCTCGACTATGAATCCGCTGTAAAGACCATTGAGTTGTATCAGGGACTGGCAGGTCACCCTGACGATATTCTTCGCCTGCGCGGCAGCAGGATCGCGCTGGCAACGACAGCGCTCCTTGCCAAAAAGAATCTTGATGATGTGACGCTCGGGCGAAGCCTTGAGGCTTCCAAGTTCGGGCAGACAATTCCGGACGATGTATTCAGAATGAAAGAAGCCCGGGAGAACGTCGCTCTCATAAACGAATTGCTTGACGCAATCAAGCGAAGGAATTTCAGTCAGCGGGTGACGAGCACGGTCGAGCAACTCTTTCCCGATCGCACCAGGTTGACAACGTCGATCCCGGTGTACTTCGTCGCATTCGGTCATCAGAACATTGATGCGTTCGTCAGGCGCGTCGTGTGGAAGGATGACGCTCCGTATTTTGTGGGGGAAGGAGAAGGTGAGCTGACCATCGTCGTCAACCTTGCCAATGCAGTGCATTACGGGAGAACGACCGACGAACGATTTGTCGGCACACTCAGCGTCGTGGCGCATGAGGTTTTCCACGCGGCGTTTGGCGTGTACAGGGATAATTCGCCCGTCTGGCGCGAGTACTATGCGACGCATCGAACGTACCTTGATCAGCTACTCGACCTGACACAGAACGAAGGCATTGCACACTACCTCACGTTCGAGCAACGCTCACGCGGGTTTCTTCCCCCGGATTGGGACGAGAAGGTACAAAAGGCATTTGCTGACTTCAACAAGAACGCGACCGAGCTCCTCTCTTCAAGCATCAGTCCCCAACGCGCAAACGAATTGATCCGCACATCGAACACCGCCACCTACTGGGAAAGCTACGGAGCGATAGCAGGGATGGCGATCGCGCGTCAGATCGATCTCACGCTCGGTCGAGCGGCGCTTGCGGAAACCATCGCGAACGGACCGAATGATTTCTTCGTCAAATACATCGAACTCGTTACCAGAAACAATAACCTTCCTGCATTGTCACCCTCAATACGAAGGCATATCAAGGGGCAGTGATATCCTGCACGATGCTTCACGCTTGCAGATGCCGGTCGTGTTTCGTATCTTTCCCTTGCATTTCAGTGGTTTCCATCCTGTAATGCCCGCTCGTATGGGCTCCGTTTCTCTAAGCGTGGTTCGCATTGAATCTCTTTATCAAGAACATCTCCCAGCTCGTAACCGTGGCGGCGGGGGGAGGACGAACGAAAACCGGCCGCGCAATGCGTGAGCTTGGCATTCTCAATAATGCAGGCGTTCTCTGTGTTGGTGGAAAGATTGATTGGGTCGGACCGATGAGCGAGTGGAGCCGGAAGTTGCCCGATGATTTCATGGAGCTGGATGCCTCGGGGAAGGTTGTGCTGCCGGGGTTCGTCGACTCACATACGCACATGATGTTTGCCGGCGACCGGGCGCATGAGTTTGCCATGCGGGCGGACGGCGCAACGTATCAGCAGATTGCAGAGCAAGGAGGAGGGATCCTCAGTACGATCACGCATGTCCGAGCCGCAAGCAAGAAAGACCTAAAGAAATCCACCGGTTGGTACATGACAGAGATGATGAAGCACGGTACAACAACCGTGGAGATCAAATCCGGCTATGGGCTGGACAAAACTTCCGAGATCAAGATGCTCGAGGCGATCAATGAGCTCGGAAACGAAGAGATGATGTCCGTTGTACCGACGTTCATCGGCGCGCATGCGGTGCCGCCCGAATACCGGAATGAAAAGAACGCATATATGAAGGTCATTCTTGATGAGATGCTGCCGTATGTGGGCAAGAAGAAGCTGGCGATGTTCTG
>CAYPVN010000182.1:0-3691 GCA_964414155.1 uncultured Chitinophagales bacterium | reverse complement strand
CAACGGCTTGCACGGACTTCCCGAACTTCGGGCCGATGGATTTGAAGTTCGCCTTGGCACGCTTCTTCACGATCCCCGATTCGTCTGTGACGTACTCGATAGCCTTTACGTTGATTTCATCTAGGATGACGGCCTCCATCCTTTTGACCGCGGCGCGGTCCTTCTCGTTGGTGATCGGAAGGATGATTCGCTTCAACGGTTGTCGGACTTTCAGGTTCGATTTCATTCGCATTGCACGCACGAGCATGACGATCTTCTCCGCGCGCTCCATCCGCCATTCCAGTTCCGTGTCAATCGCCTCCTCTTCAACTGTCGGAGTCGAAGCAAGGTGAACAGATTCCGCCTCAGAGCGCTTTGTTGTTGCATCCAGATTCCGGAACAATTCTTCCGCAAGGAATGGTGCAAAGGGCGCCATCAGGCGGGCAATGGTCTCAAGACATTCATACAGCGTTTGATATGCAGCGGTCTTGTCCTTGCCTTGTTCGCTCTTCTCGACGAGTCGAGTCTTCGACCAAAAGCGGCGGCGGTTTCTGCGAACATACCAATTAGAAAGTTGATCGAGCGTGAACTCGCTCACACCCCGGGCCGCTTTGGTAATATCGTAATCGTCCATGTAGTGAACATATTGCCGGACGAGAGAGTTCAGTGAAGAAATAATCCAACGATCGATTTCGGGTCGCTCCGCGACGGGAATGCGGGCCTCCGCATAGGTGAACCGGTCGATGTTCGCGTAGAGTGTGAAGAACGCATATGTGTTGACGAGCGTCCCTAGAAATTTTCGTTGCACTTCGCCGAGGCCTTCTTCATCAAACATCGTTGGACGCCACGGGGGACTTGTCGTTACCAGATACCATCGCGTTGTGTCCGCACCGTACTTCCCCAGGGTCTGAAAGGGATCCACCGTGTTTCCCTTCGACTTCGACATTTTCTGGCCCTGCTTGTCGAGAATAAGCTCGTTGACAAGACAGTTCTTGTATGCCGGCTTATCGAACAGGAATGAGCCGATCGAGTGAAGAGTGTAGAACCAGCCACGCGTTTGGTCGATACCTTCTGAAATGTAATCGGCCGGATATGCGTTCTCGAAGATCTTTTTGTTCTCGAACGGATAGTGCCACTGAGCAAAGGGCATAGCACCTGAGTCAAACCATACGTCGATCAATTCCGGTGTCCGCTTCATGGTGCCTTTGCATTTCTCGCACTCAAACGTAATGTCATCGACAAACGGTTTGTGAAGGTCGAGAGACTGCGGGAGATTCTTCCCTTTTCTCAATTCTTCGACGCTTCCAACGCACCTTTGGTGGCCGCACTTCTGGCAAATCCAAATAGGCAGAGGCGTGCCCCAGAACCGGTCACGAGACAATGCCCAATCTTTGTTCTCCTCCAGCCAGTTGCCGAAACGACCCGAGCCGACTTCTTCAGGAATCCAGTTGATGGTCTTGTTGATTTCTATCATCCGCTGCGCATAGGCTGTCGTTCGGATGTACCAAGAATCGCGCGCATAATATAACAATGGCGACTCGCAGCGCCAGCAAAAAGGATAGCTGTGGTGGTACATTTCTTTTTTCAAAAGTAACCCACGGCGTTTTAGATTTTCAACAATGGCCGGATCGGCGTCCTTGACAAAAGTATTTGCGAAATCCGTTACTTCCGGTCCAAATTCTCCCGACTTACTGACAGGATGGATAATCGGCAGCCCATATTTCTTGCCCGTTTGATAGTCGTCTTCTCCATACGTCGGGCTGATTTGAACGATTCCCGAACCTTCTTCAGCCGAAACGAATTCACCTTCCACGACATACCAGCCTTTTTCTTTCACAGGATGATAATTGAACACGCGTTCGTATTCTTTTCCGGCCAGCTTTGATCCCTTAAGTTTTTCCAGGACGACGTACTCACCATCGAGGATAGAAAGACGTGATTCGGCAAGGATCAACTTCTCGCCTTTGTATTCCACCTTCACGTAGTCGAGGTTCGGATGAACAACGAGAGCACAATTTGGAATCAGCGTCCATGGCTGCGTCGTCCATGCGACGAAGTATGTATTCACTTCGCCTTTCATCTTCATTTTGACATATGCCGAAAGATCCCTGACTTCTTTGTATCCAAGAGATACTTCGTGCGATGAGAGCGGCGTTTCACAGCGCGGGCAATAAGGCTGGATCTTGTATCCTTTGTAGATCATCCCCTCATCGAAGAAGCGCTTCAGCGCCCACCAAACCGATTCGATGTAGTCGTTCTCGAATGTGATGTACGGCTTCGACATGTCGACCCAGTAGCCCATCTGCTCGGTCATTTGCTCCCACTCAGCCTTGTACTTCCAGACCGATTCACGGCATTTCTTGTTAAACTCTGCCACGCCGTATTTCACAATTTCATCCTTGTGTTTGAAGCCCAGCTGCTTCTCAACCTCGATCTCGACCGGCAGTCCGTGCGTATCCCACCCCGCCTTGCGATGCACCTGGTAACCGCTCATGGTCTTGTACCGGCAGACGAGGTCTTTCAAAGCGCGGCTCATAACGTGGTGAATGCCGGGTCTGCCGTTTGCCGTCGGCGGCCCTTCGTAGAAGGTGAAGCCGGGCTTCCCCTCGCGCGTGGAAATGCTCTTCTCGAAGATCCTGTTCTCTTTCCAGAACTTCAGGATCCCCTTTTCCATTTCAGGGTAGGACAGCTTGTCTGTGAGTTCTTTAAACATTGCGGTTGTTTATCTCAATTCAAACACTACATCGACCTGAGCGTTAATTGCCAGCTCGCCTGTCATAATGGGCGCGCCGGAACTCATTGCATCACTCATGATGCCGCGAACAGGCATCGGCCCACCGATGGTCTCGGAAATGTTCATCACCTTGCCGAGTGTAGCACCCAACTCTTTTGCTAAGACTTCGGCACGGGCTTGTGCATCGGTGGAGGCTTTCTTCAGCGCGTCACGCTCAAGCTCGCGTTGCTTCGACGCTTCATAGTTTAACCCACCGAAACCTGACACCCCGGCGACAACAGCCTTATCCATGAATTCCCCCACCCTCTCCATAGTCTTGCCTTTGAAAACAACACTGAACTCATTCGTCCCCGTGTAACCGACGATGGGTGGCGGCTGGATGTTCCGCTGATAATCGAGAACGGGTGAAACTGATACACGGGAAGTCTGGATGTCCCGGTCGTCCACGCCGTAACTTTTCAGCAATTCCAGAATCTGACGCGTCTTCGTGCTGGCCTGCGTCATGGCCGATGAAGCAGTCTCGGCGCGCGTATTGACTTGCACAGAAAGGCGCAACTGGTCCGGCACACTCTTCACGGAGCCCACGCCCCGCACTGCAACAGTCCGCGCTTTGGACTCTTTCGATTCCGTCTGTGCGTGAACTGAAACTGTTGTACCAATGAATACTGCAAGAGCAACAATGAGTGTTTTCATGATTTCATTTCCCCTTGTACTGTGAAACAATCCAGAGAATCAGGCTCACAAGCAGACTGAGGATGATTCCCGTTGTGATGGGAAAGTAGAACTGAAAATTGTCACGCTTGATGGAGATATCGCCGGGTAATTTGCCGAGGAGGGGAATCCTGTCGGAAAACATCAGCACGATCCCGACCAGAACGATCAGACCTCCCATCAGCACCAACATCTTCCCCATCATCTGCATAACGTCACCACTAGAGCTTTTCGACAACTCCCTTCATGATCGCCGTGAGTTTTGGT
>CAYPVN010000181.1:0-3708 GCA_964414155.1 uncultured Chitinophagales bacterium | reverse complement strand
GTTGAAGGGATTGGGATAGTTCTGACTCAACTCGAAGTGGTCTGGCAGATGACTGCTCACTTCATGAACAGGGAGATCACGTCCCGTCCATTTGTAGATCACGTTGGCTCCGCCCCATGACCACCCTATTGAGGAGGAGGCAAATGCAGCTTTGCCATGCGTCGTCAGGCTGTCCACAGTAGTCCATGTTATCCCACTGTTCAGCGTGTACGCCGATCCGGTAAGAGGCCTGGGGGTGATATCGAAGTTATCATATAAGACCCCATTCGTTCCTAGTACGTAAGAGGGGCGGTCAGATTGCCCTGATCTCAATGGGGGTGATGTGATGAAGAACCTATATCTCGACAAAGCGAATATCTACTATCTCAACGCACCAAACACAAACGAGGATCAACTGACGGTTGCCCTCGTAATCGTTGGAGAGGGCCGGGATGTGCTGAAGAACGATTCAGGGCAGCCGCTCAGTTTTTCTGGGGTCGCGTATGATGCGGACGCAAGAAAGTACAAGGTCTCATGTTCATTTGCGACGATAGGCACACGGCCCCTACTGAATACCTGCCCGTAGAACATCACATTGTACAGGGGACCGTCAAGCGCATCATTGAGGAGTTCGTCGTAGTAGAAATACTCATACTTGGCCTGGTGTTGCTGTGGAGTCACCACGGTGATGATTCCGTCCTTACAGCCCACGTGTAAGATCGCTAGAACCAACAGCACAACATGTTTGCCAATGTTCGTCACGCCAACTCCGCTATAAAACTTCCTGATTCAATGCTTGTAGATCATTGGACGAAATTCTCCGTATACCGCTACCTTCTTCGTCCCACTTATTTCCTCAATTGAAAAAGCGAAAAGGAAGAATACGGTACTTCCGGGTGGCAAGTCAAAGTGATGGGTCAACGTAAGATGCCACAGATTATCTCCCACCTTCAACGTATCCGTAGGCTTGAGGTCTTTCATGATGTCAAGACCCTCAATTTTCCCCATCTTTCCGGTTACTGTATCAAACGGCTGATTGCTGTCCCGATCTCCCGGAGAATGATAGAGGCTAACTTTAGGCTTCAATCCGACAATGGGAATTGTGTCGCGGCTGAAAATCTGCCCATAGAACATTCCGTAATAGCCAGCAGAATCCAATTTCAACACGGGGTTGTACCAGGACTCATATTTGAATTCATGGTACGGCTTCACATACGATGCCTGCGGGGCCACCGGGTTATCGCCCTGACATCCAGCAAGCACAGCAAGTGCGATAATTGCAGCAAATAGAAGTGATTTCATGTTCCTCCTTTTGGGTTCTTGTGGGTTACGCGAACTGCTCTGGACTAAACCGTGTTCTGGGTAAAATTTAAGGGGCTACAAGGCGGGTATCTAACCTACGCGTGCCAAATCCTGTACAGTTTGGGTCACAGGACCCGTTTGGTTGTGAAGCCATTGCTGGTGGAGCCGGGCGCGTGGGCACAAACGTCTTGGGAGGGCCTTCGTCAAGAGGCGAATCGAGTGGAACGGAGGAGAGGGGGTGTGACTTTGAGGGACGTCAGGGACTCTTACGATATCTGGACGTGCGCAGTCTTGATAAAATCCGTCGGGGACATGCCGAATTGATGACGAAATGCTCTCGCGAAATGAGAAGGGTTGCTGAAGCCTACCTCGTATCCTATTTCTGATACGTTCCCCGAGTGACTTCGCAGCAATTGTGCCGCCCGCTGCAATCGGAAGATGATAATGAAATCATGCGGTGACCGACCGGTTAATGCCTTGACCTTACGAAACAACTGTCTCCGGCTCATGGACACTTCTCCGGCCATGACGTCGATATCGAACGCTTCATCACTCAAATGCTGCTCGACCACTGCCATTGCCCGGTTCAGGAATCGCTCATCAGCGGACGTTATGGCGATATCCCTGGGTTTCAGGATCACTTCACCACGGAAGCGTTTCCGGAGCATGCGCCTCTGTTCGATAAGATTCTTGATCCGGACTCTCAGTTCGTCCGCATCGAAAGGCTTGATGACGTAATCGTCCGCCCCGGTTTCCAGACCCGCGATTTTATCCCTTCCCTCTGCCTTCGCAGTGAGAAGGATGATGGGGATGTGACTCGTCCGTTCGTCCTCCTTTAAAGTCCGACAGACATCATACCCGCTCATTCCGGGCATCATGACGTCGCTGATGATGAGATCGGGAATCGTCTCGATAGCCCTGTCGACTCCCTTCCGTCCATCTTCCGCCTCATGCAGGGTGTATAATTCTTCCAAATGTCTCCTGATGTACGTCCGCATATCGGGATTGTCTTCCACGATGAGTACGATCGGCCGGGCCACGTCATCTTCGGCCTGCGTTGTCTGGGCCTCCGCTGGCTCTTCCTCGTACGCCGGCAAACCTCCGGCGGAAGCGGCAGGTTGATCCGTTTCAAGGGCCTCCGAAGTCTCACGGATCTCTTCCGGGCGAAGGTGCGCACTCCCCAGAGGAAGCCTCACGGTAAACGTGGTTCCCTTCCCGGGTTCACTCACGACGCGGATCGTTCCCCCGTGGAGCTGTACGAGTTCTTTTGTGAGGGCCAGTCCTATCCCGGTTCCCTCCTGTGCTCGTGTTTGGGAATCATCCACCTGATAGAACCGGTCGAAGATTCTATCAAGATTCTCCGCCGCTATCCCGATTCCGGTGTCTGCGACGGAGATCTCGACATACTCCGAATCCGCTCCGGCGGGTTCTCTCCTTGTCACAGCGATCGTTACGGATCCCTCCTCAGGAGTGAATTTAAGAGCGTTTGAAAGAAGATTGTTGATGATCTTCTCGGTTTTGTCTTTGTCGAAATACCCGTTGACCGGTGCAGCGGAAATCCTCGAGGCAAGATTAACACGTCTCCTCGTCGCAAGAGATTCGAACGACGCCACGGCTTCCGAGACAATCTTCACGATGTCACACCGGCGTGTTTGCAGTCTCATCCGACCTGACTCCACGCGGGAAAGGTCAAGCAGTTGGTTCACCAGCGTGAGCAGGCGGCGGCTGTTCCTAAGAATAAAGCGGTACTGATCCCGGACGTCTCCCGCAAAATCACCCGAGATCAGTTGGCGCACCGGCCCTTCGATGAGTGTCAGGGGCGTGCGGAATTCGTGCGAGATATTGGCAAAGAAACGTGACTTCATCTGGTCCACTTCTTTCAGTTTTTCCGCCTCCAGGTGCTTCATTTCGAGCTGATGCCTGAACTGCAGCTTGTTGATCTGGTAGCGCCGGATTCTGTAGAGAGTCCCTGCTGCCAGGACTCCATAGAGGAGATATGCCCACGTCGTTTTCCACCAGGGAGAATTGATGATAATGGTTATAGACGTCCCTTGCTCATTCCACACGCCGTCGTTGTTCGATCCCTTCACCCTGAAGACATATTCACCTGGCTCCATGCGCGGGTATCCGGCATAACGACGGGTACCTGAGTTCACCCAGTCAGGATCAATCCCTTCCATCTTGTAGGCGTACTCGTTTCTTTCGGGACTGAGGTAGCTGAGCGCAGCAAACTCAAATGAAATGGAATTATCCCGGTAGGATAGATTCACCTCATTGCTGAACGGTGTCGGTTTTTCAAACAGCCTGAACTGGGTTACAACGATCGGCGGGACATAAGGGTTATCCCGTATGCTGTCCGGGTGGAAGCGGGTGAGTCCCTTCCCTCCAAAGTACATCTCCCCATTTTTGGTTCTGCATCCGCTCTGG
>CAYPVN010000180.1:0-3740 GCA_964414155.1 uncultured Chitinophagales bacterium | reverse complement strand
ACCTGGTACCATGCGAACCCCATCTTTTTTCCTATCCAGTCATGAAGCGCAATGTCAACAGCGGCTTTGGCTGCTTGGTTGCCGGGAGTGATGCCATCAATGTCCGACAGAATTTCTTCAAGCAGCATTGGATCCTGGTATTTCTTGAAATCAACTTTCGAGAGAAACGCCCTGGCCGTCTCATGGCTCTCGCCAAGATACGGAGGCATCGAGGCTTCTCCATACCCGATGATCCCGTCCTTTTCGACTTCCACCATCATAACCGCTGTTGTCGTGCGTGAGCTGACCGCAACGGTGAATGTGTGCTTGAGCTCGAGCGTGTAGGGATAATACCGGAATTGCATTTCTTTCACCATGAATGTGGGTGTCAGTGAAAACAAGTCGTGAGGAGTCAGCCCAACCGCCGCACCCGCAAGAAGACTCTGCTTCAGGAACTCTCTTCTAGAATTCATCGCCTCTATAGTAAGGGGTCTCAGCAATACGCCGGACGCCGGATTCTCTGCCGGCACCGATAATGCGCCTTGCATGAAGGAACATATCGAAGCGGAACTCGCTGAAGTCGGGATCGTTCCGGTTGAGACTGTTGATATGTACATCCTCCGATTCGTGGATGAACTTCATGTTCCCAAGATAGATCCCGACGTGAGTAACCCGTTCCTTTTTCTCCTCAGTCGCCTTTGACCCAAAGAAGAGCAGATCGCCTGCCTGCAAGTTCTCGAAGCCGCGTTGCACTTCCACAGGCTTTCCAACTTCGACCTGCTGGCTCGCATCGCGCGGGAGCAACACACCGTTAAGGAAGTACACCGTTTTCGTGAAGCCGGAGCAATCCATTGCTTTCGGCGATGTCCCACCCCAAAGGTAAGAAACGCCGAAAAAGCGTTTGGCCGTTGCTAAGATGGTCGTGGGAGTGTCTTGCGCCCGTGCAAGCCACTTTCGGTAGGGTTGTGCAGACTCTTTCGGAAGAAAGGCTCTTCGCGTATCAGGATATTCGACCTGGTAGAACGCTCCTTCGTTTTTCACGAACCCGAGGATGCAGCCGGCAACCACATCTCCTATAATATCGGAATTCGTCTTAGGCAGACGGTAAGTAGTAGAATAGTTGGCGGTGATAATTACTTTTTCTCTCTTCGCCCACCCTGTGGACGCGGATTGATCCATCAATTCGAACCCGTCGTCCATCCAGCCAAGATAATCATCAGGGGTCTGAACGTAGTACCATCCGCCTTCTTTCTTCAGAACTCGGAGTGGCGTTCCAAGAAGAGCCTGTGTGGCAAGTTCTTTCGCATGTCCAGGTTTCGAGCGGATGCTCGCAACGCTCACACTTACCACACCATAAGTGTTCCCCTTCAGCGACGCTTGCGGCAGAACCAGAAGACTATCGACAACAACAAGCCCGGTCTTCTCAACGACGTAGTGCACAAATCGATCGCGCAGATCCTGGCTCTGCATCTCACCGATGAGTGTGACTGTACTGCCCTCTATTCGTGCCTGAACATCGCACACTGCCGTTCGTCGATCAGGCGTGAAGAGCTGCTTTGCCTCCACGATGACTGCGTCCACCTCTCGCATTGTACGCTCAGAATTGCATCCAACAATAGTGAAGAGAAGAGTGAGGAGAAGAAACCTTTGGGTAGCGTATGGCATGAGTGCTGAAGAGATGATCCGAAAACTCTACCAATATCACCATCATCAGGGTGAATATCAAGCCACACCGGACGGTTATATTTGCTACGGTGATCCTCCAATGATCTAAACACCGGACGGGGACAGGAACAGCGCACGATAGAAAGATTCCAGAAGTCATTCAAGAACTTGGCCTTGGAATGTACATCGTATCCGCTTGCATCCAGCTGGACAACAAAGAGATGCGGGACATTGGAAAGCGGACTGATCGTCCAACCGAACTCCTAGTGGTTCGCTGCAATTACTATTGCTCCATCCATTGAAGGATTCTCTCTCCTGAACACACCGCACAAGATACCTACCTCACACTACTACATCAGCCCACGATACTGACCAACTTCATTGATGTTGCCCAACGTCTCTGCCCATCCATCCCGACGGACCGTGCGGAATCCCATTGTGGCAAGAAAGTCACTCACCCTCCGCCCCCCGGCGACGAGGAACGTTTCGAGCGCAGAACGACAACCGGCAGGATACACTCCCACCAACGGATGAAGTTGGCCCCCTGCTGAAGCAACCGCTATGACGCCAGGCTCTGCTTCCTGAAGCAGCGTCTCGAATGTGGTCGAGTGAAGGAATGGAACATCACATGGGGCAGTGAAGATGTGCGGGGTTCTTACCAGACCCAGTGCTGCATGAATACCACCAAGAGGCCCGCAGTTTGTATACACATCTCCTATTACAGGTAGCCCGAGAAATTCATACTCCGTTGTGTTTGCGCTGATCACAACGTCGGTGAAGACACTCTGGAATGCCTCTGCAACATGCTGGATGAACGGTTTTCCGTTCAGCAACAGCAACGCTTTGTCCGTGCCCATGCGCGTGCTCTTGCCGCCGGCGAGAATAACGCCGGTGATTTCATGGGCAGGAATCATTGCGATACCCCGATCTCATCATCCTCCTATTTCGACCATTGTGTCTTCTGCAAGAAGCTGTTCAACCTCAGTCAGGCTCCTCATTTCTTTCTGCGCTTCAACCCTGTGCCCTTCACAACATCATCAATCCAGCTCAACGCTGCCATCATGGACGGGAGTCCGATGGTTGGGAGCGAGAGCAATGCTGCGTGGCGAAGCTCGTCGGGTTTCACTCCGGCATTCAAAGCCTTTCGCACGTGAGAGTGCACCGCACCTTCGAGCCGCGCACCGATGGAAATGCCGAGCTTTATCAACGCGCGAGTCTTTTTATCAAGCGGGCCCGCTGCATGTACCGCATCCCCCATTAATTCATACGCACTGGCAACGTCGGGATAATTTCTGATGAATTGTCGGAACCGTTTGGGAATCGCCATGTTTCTTTTCCTTTTAGCTTGTGGTTAAGCCTCTGCAAACAACACTCAACATCCTCCCGGACAAATCACGTTCAGCCTATTCATTATACCGGCTCTTGTACGCTTTCCGCAATTCTTCTACTTCCTTCGCACTCAGCCCCTTCAACCAAATGTGCTCGTCTTGTGTGAGAATCCTTGCCACAACTCGTTCATACTTCTCCTTCATCGCGGGGCCCTTGGTGGCTGCTGCTTGAATCACCTCCGGAAGGAATTTTGTGTAATAGTGTTTGGAGACTTCGTACATTCCGTGCCAATGGGTGTAGTCGGGGCCCATCATACTGGCTCCATGCCGTGCACGGCGCCCCTCGTGGTGCCAGAGTTCCCAGTAGGTCCATTGTACTTCGTGCTCAAAAGGTGCATTGGGCCTTAACACGCTGTCTGCTGCAAGGTCCGCCATTATTTTCCCGGCTGGCTTTGCAAACTTGTCGTTGTACAGAGCAACAAGGTCATCGAATTGAGTGTAGAAGTTGTTGACGAATGTGCTGTTGTGGCAATTCAAACAAGCTCCTTTCATGTCATTGCGCCGTTCCTCCCAAGAGACTATGCGCTCAACCTTTCGTTTCACTAATTTCGATACAAGTTTTTCGTTCTCGACAATCTTCTCTGTTGTTTCGATCACATCTCCGATCGTTGGCAGTGAACGATCTTCGGGGTAGTCTTCCTTTTCGCCATCCACAAAAACCACGAGATTCTGTTTCTTGCTCACTGCCGGCCGGAGGGTCCAACTTAT
>CAYPVN010000179.1:0-3745 GCA_964414155.1 uncultured Chitinophagales bacterium | reverse complement strand
TTATCGGGACTTCCTTTGCACGGAACATTTTCCGCCGCGCGTCGGTGACGGAGGACTATGACATCGCCATGCGACTTGCGCTTGGTGAGGCTAAGCTCCTGTTTCTGTACAAACCGTTCGGCATCAACGTCGCAACGAGAGCATTCTTTCCGGCAACATTTACAGCCGCAATTCGTCAACGCACGCGATGGCTGATTGGAATATGTCTGCAATCGTGGAGTAATATTGGCTGGATAGGGAATTGGCGGTTCCGTTTCGCGCTGTACCGTGACCGGAAGGCAGTAATCACGAACGTGGTCAATGCACTTGCCTATATTGTCCTCTTCTATGTGTTATTGTACGAGGCGGTGCGCTATGGTCTCACGCAATATGCGACATTGCCTTCTCTCATCAACCCGGGTGACCCGTTGTACACAATTGTGGTGATCGATACCATATTCATGCTCTGGCGATTCCTCCACAGATTCCTTACGGTAACCAGAGTTTATGGTGCGTTGGCCGGTCTGTTCAGTGTCCTTCGCCTGCCGATCGGTAACTTTGTGAATTTCATGGCAACCGTGCGTGGGGTAAACCAATATTTTTCTTCGAAGAGAAACGGCCATCGCGTTGCATGGAATAAGACGGCGCATACGTTCCCCTCTTCTGTTCCCCCTGTCGGAAAGCAGATGTAAGATGATACTCTTGAGAAATATCATGAAGTCAAAGGGTTCCTCCGGGAGGAAAGCCCGCATCTCTCTTGTATCAGCTCTGCTTCTTTCGGTTTCATCAATGATGCTCGGCCAGCAGGAAAAAGTCGGCGATCAGGAGAAGGTGAGAGAACTCATGACGCAGGCATATGCAATGCTTCCGACCAATAATACCGGCGCAATACTGCTCCTTGAAGAAGCTGCGGGGATTGATCCGTCGAACGTTATCATCCACCGACAGCTCGGCTCTTCATATATCATGGCCAGCCGGCTTGACGACGCCCTTCGGCAGTTCTCTGTGGCGAACACGCTTGCTCCATCCGACACAACACAGCTTCAACTGGCATACCTTCTCAATACATTAGGTCGCAACAAGGAGGCCCTTGACATGTTTGCCGCTCTTACAAGGAGCTCCGATCCTGATATTGGTGAGAAGGCTCGAAATGGACAAACAGTTCTACGTCTCGCCCCCTGTCCCACCAGCAACAGATTGTGGGCGCAACTTTCGCTGAGTCCTTATTACGATAGCAGATTTGAGAATAGTATTTTAACCGGCGCGTTTCGTGCGGGAATATTTCCCGGCAATCAGCGCATCGTGTCGTTGTACGGCATCGCGGCGGTTATTAAAGACACACGGTCATCCAGCGGAGCCGTGCCGGTCATCTTCTCCGACAACTATGCACTCGTTGGTGGCGGGGTTCGAGTGCAGCCGTTCAAAGGATTTAACGCCGACATTCAGGGTGGTGTAGCGGTTGACCTCGTCGATCGACCCGGAATGTCGGCGAGTCAGGGGGACTTCAGAGCGATTGCGTCGTACGGCGTGGGAATGTATCCGGAGCTAGCGACTCCAAACTTCCTGCACTTCACATTCAAGCCATTTGTGGATTTGCATATGTCGGGGGGATACTATTCAAGGTATGTGAACACCATCAGCTACGCGCAGCTTCGGGGTGGATTTCGTGCAGTGGAGTGGCAGAACACAGCCTTCGATTTATACCTGCGTGCCGATTTTGCATCTGACACGAAAAGAGAATATTATAATAACATTGCAGAAGCAAGCATCGGTGTGCGTTTGATTCCATCGTATCTTTGGAATCTGAGCGTCCTCACCGAATATCATCGCGGAACTTACTGGGATTCCGGGCTTTCGACAGGTCCATATAATCGCTACTATGACAGCTTCCGACTTCTTCTCGTATTCGATCAACCAATCTGTCTACGGTAACACATCTTCCACAATTTCCTGTGAGAAACTATGAGTACCAGAGTGTTGTATGTTGATGATGAGGACACTCTGCGGTTTCTTGTGAAGGAGCAGCTTTCTGCTGAAGGCTTCGATGTGGTCGTTGCGGAAGACGGGCTGGCGGCAATGGAGTGCATGAGGGAGCAGACGTTCGACGTGGTGCTTCTCGACATTCTCATGCCCGGTCTGGACGGTTTTGCTGTCTTGAGGGAAATGCGAAAACGCCCGAAGCAACCCCGTGTCATCATGCTCACGGGTGTCAGTGAAATCTCCACCGCCGTCGAGTCGTTGAAACGCGGCGCCAACGACTACATCACCAAACCGTATGATTTGAAGGATTTGATTTCCTGTATCAACCGGGTGCTGGCGAAGTAAGTTGTTAAAGCCGGGTTTCTCCGGGTCATCTCATACCAAGAAGTTCACGGTACAACTCCTCCAGTTTTTGGATCTGCTTCCGCTGATCGAAGAGTTCCTCCACACGTTTCCTTCCCGCTCTTCCCATCCGTTCACGCAACTGTTGGTTGTCGATCAAGCGCCCAAGCGCATGCGCGAGTTCTGTGGCTTTCCGCGGGTTCACAAAGATGCCTGTTTCCCCATCGATTACAATATCCAAGACGCCGTCGCAATTAGTTGAAACGACCGGACGCTCCATTGCCATAGCCTCGATGAGAACAACACCGAACGACTCCGCATGCGATGGAAAAGCAAAGATATCGAGCGCGGCCATCACTTCCGGAATATCACGCCGGTACCCGGCAAATGTGACTATGTTCTGTAGTCCGAGCGTGAGACATTCGGTTCTGATTTTGTGTTCATAGCGTTGCTCGCCGTGGCTGGCTTCCCCCACAATCAGGAAGTGTGCGCTGGGATGTGTCTTGCGAAGGATGCTGGCCGCCGCGAGAAATTCTTCGTGTCCCTTTCCGGGTGAAAACCGCCCGACAAATCCAATCACGGTAATGTCGTCCCCAAATCCGAACTCCCTGCGTGCGCGACGGCGATCGACACGCGCCAGCGAGAATGCCTCGGTATCGATAGCGTCGTGCAGCGTGACCACACGGTCGGGTGCCATCGGCGTCGTCTCCAGAACGTTCTTGTGGATGACGTCGGAGATTGCAAGCACACGGTCGACATGCGCATACGTGAACCGGTGCAGCAAGCCCTTCTTGCTGATGTATGAGCCCACCCGCTTGCTGAGCACGAGGGGAATCTGTTCCCCAGACAGCCTCATGGCGGGGACGATTGTGGCGAGGTCCTTGGAGAGTTGACAGTGGATGATGTCGATATGCTTTTCACGGAGAAAATTGCGCAGACGCCAGACGAGCAGAGGGTGCACGTATCCCTCAACATCCAGCGGAAGAAGGTCGATCTCCCGTTCTGCAGCTTCGGCAAAGAGGCGGCTCGCGGGATTGCAAGCGAGCCAGACAGTGTGCCCGCGTTTGCGGAGTTGCGCTGTTACTTCCAGCGCCTGCATCTCCAGTCCGCCCCAGGAGCGGGAGAAGCAGGTTTGCAGTATGGTCAGCGGGTTTTGGAAAGGCATGGTCTTCTCAAGGATACAGAATTTTCGCACAATGAACAATTGAGCGATGTGGGTCGTGGATCGACCCTGACTGACGTCAGGCAGGCGTCCCTGGTCGACTGACAGGGGATTGCATTTCGCAGCGGCTATTCTTATGATGTGTCATGAATTTCATTCTCGTGTTTCTTGGCGGCGGTATCGGGGCATCTGCGCGGTACTGGATGCAGGGGGCTGTTCACCGGATGGCGGGCGCTGGCTTTCCGTACGGCACGCTTGCAGTGAACGTCCTCGGCTCGCTGC
>CAYPVN010000178.1:0-3818 GCA_964414155.1 uncultured Chitinophagales bacterium | reverse complement strand
GAATGTATGTAATCTTTGCTCCCCAACGTGAGCCATCACCAATTGCTTTGGGAACTTCATCGCTGTCCGCATTCACCACAATGCCAAGCTCCTTTATCCCGGCGCTGGTAGCAGCCTCAATCGCGTAATGCAGGATTGGTTTGTTGGCGATAGGGATGAGATGTTTGTTTTGTGTATGTGTGATTGGACGTAAGCGAGTGCCACGGCCCCCGCTGGCGATGAGTGCTTTCACGGTGTCTCCTTGTGGTATGCGTTCGGTTCTTCATATGAGTGGATAAGACTGCGAAGCGTCCCAGCTTGCATTTTGTCTATCGAACCCTTCTCGAGGGCGAGGTTCACTGTTTCCAGGGAGAGACAAGCAAAGTACGGAATCAGCTGCGGGCAATCCGACTTGATGACCCGGAAATGTTCTGCAACCGTCTCCACACCCCCGCGAGCAATTGGACCGCTCAGTGCCTCGGCAGGTGAGGTCGATTTAATGTTTCTCAATGTTGCCATGACAATCGGTTCAAAAACGGGATAGAATTTTTTTTCCGATGTCTTTAGGGTGCGGAACATCATTTCCAGAATCGAGAGCATTGTTGCAAAGTGGTTCGACGCCAGAACACATGCGGCGTGATAGAACGCCCGCCTCTCCGGCGGAATGACCATGACCTTGCCCTCCAACATTCCTGCAAGGCTTTTTGCCATCTGTACTCCTTCTGCCGTACCATCAACTCCGTAATAGATGCCACGAGCTGTCGGAACGATCTTCGAAACCGGAAAACCTCGTGGAAAGGTTTGCAACGGATGAAACGAAAACACCGTCGCACCACGACGTCGCACAGGCTCCAGAACTTCCGCGGTCAACATGCCGGAGGCATGGCAAACTGCAAGGTTGTTGAAGTCGAGATGACTTGTTCGTGAAAGATCAAGAGCTACTTGCTCAACCGCTGCATGCGGTGTTGTGACCAATATGAAATCGGTACCTACGGGAATCGCCGATAAAGACGTGGAAGCATTCTTGCATCCGAGAAACCGTCCTGCCTTCTGCGCAGAGGATAAACTTCGAGAAACGACGGCGACGATCTTCGCGCCACGCTGAGCCAGCACCTTCCCCAGAACCGTGCCGACCTTTCCTGCTCCGATAATTGCGAACGTGGTAGGGCGACGACGTTTCATGTGTCGCACTTTTGATTTAGGCATGTCCGATCGCGGAGAGGTAACCAACCACCCTGTCGGATTCGCCAGTCACATCACCAGAATTGCAGTGATGTAATACATTCATGTTCTTCACACCCAATCGCCTCAGCGCGAACATCACGGAGACAGTCGGGCCGCCGCCACAGGCTTCGGTTTTGCCTGTCTCGAGATCCGACATCAATCCTTCATAGTCGAACTTCCTCACGGATTCAATGAATACACTATCCAGCTCGTTCGCTCTCTCCGATGAATGGTAATGTGACAAATCCGTGCTGGCAATAAGGAGGTGGTCCTCGCTCTGAAGAACCGATGCCAGTGCGTCTCCGAGTTCAAGACAATACTCACGCTTCTGATCACCCAGCACAACCGGGAGGAGCGTAAATTCGGGAAGCACGAGTTGAAGGAACGGCAACTGCACCTCAATCGCATGCTCATCCCCGTGGCCGAGTTCGGAGATCGTGATATGGGAGCTTTGCTTCAACAGCTTCTCTCTCAGTTCCTTATTGATCATCACAACTCCTAACGGCGTCGCATAACCGTCGCCGCCGTAAATCGAGATGCCATCAAAATAGTCACGATGGCTTGGCGACACGATTATCACTGTTGCGTAGTGTGACCCTTGCAAGCAAGCGAAGCCGTGTGCCGCCGTAAACCCGGAATACATGTATCCTGCATGAGGAGATATCATTCCACGAACAGTGCCCGGAGCCGGAACCCGCTGCACTTGTTGAAGCATCGCTGTAACTTCCTTTTTGATCGTCTCGGGGTTCGATGGGTAGAACATTCCGCACACGGCACAGTGACGAATGGTGAACGGCTCCTTCATGAAGCACCGCCCTCATGTCCGTGCATCACCCCGGTTTCGTCAAACACCTCAGCGGTGAAAACGTAAAGCTTCGCTTCGGGATCCTGCCATGCCAACGGATGCAGACCGGCTTTTCTCGACACCGCACCAAGGAATGACTCTCTATCCCACGAGTACTCACGTGCTACCTGTGGCAGCAACAAGCCCCGGTTTGGCCCCACCGCGATAACCAAACCGTGAATCCCCACTTCGATTTCATCTATTGTTTGTATTGCTTGAAGGGACGAAAGCACGGAAATTTCAATCGTAGCTTGCTCAAGTTCAATAACAGACAACGGTGGAAAGCGGGGGTCCTCAAAGGCGGCCTTTGGTGCAACCTCTACAACAACTTCAGCCAATGGTCGGGTGGTGTCCAGGCATCCGATGCAACCGCGTAGCTGGTGATCAACCCGGATGGTCACGAACGCACCCTTTTGCTTCTGTAGGTCTCCCTGAAAATGCGCATCCTTCTGCGGCCGGTTCTTGTCGAGCCTCAGGTGGATCACCTCGCGCGCAATTCCCAGCAACTCTCGTTTCTCTTCATGTGTCAACATGGTCGAGAGCCCTGCCTTTCCAGACCAAACGTAACCAATAAAAGAGAGATTTTCAAGATGGCTCCACACACGCATCAGCGGGCGAAATCCCATCCTTGACTCTCTAGACGGTCTTGACTACATTGCTTCGGCAAGTCATCGATTTCTTACATCATTCAACAGTCTCTCTTTCGAACCGCATGTCCCTGATGGTGAGCATCTCCGGAGTTCGTGGAATCGTCGGCACAAGCCTGACGCCCGACGTGGTGATGCGCTACGTGTCTGCATTTGGTCAATACTGCAAAGCGCAACAGCCGGAGAAAACGGCGATCGTCCTTGGCCGGGATGGACGGGTGACAGGCAAGCTGTTCGGCAATATCATCTCTTCCACACTTCTTTCGATGGGTATCGACGTCCGTGCCATCGGGGTCTGCCCTACGCCAACGGTCGCACTTGCAGTTGAGAGGAGCGATGCGGCTGGCGGAATCTCCATCACTGCAAGCCATAACCCGATGGAGTGGAACGGTATGAAGTTTATCGGGGGAAATGGGATGTTTCTCGATGCGGACGAGAATAGAAAGCTCTCGACAATGGCGGAGAAGGCGAACTTCCGATACTCGGCGTGGAATGCACTTGGTCACCATTCGGTTGCCGACGTTTGGATCCGTAAACACATTGAAGCAGTTATCGCGCTTCCTTACATCGACAAATCTCTCCTCCAAAAGCGTCACTTCAAGGTGGTTGTGGATTGTGCGAATTCTGCAGGCGGGGCGATCATGCCTGCACTACTGAAGGAACTTGGCTGCACTGTGATCGAGATGAACTGCGATATGAGCGGAGTGTTCTCACATACGCCCGAGCCATTGTTTGAGAACCTGGGCGATCTCGCTTCACGTGTTGTTTCTGAAAAAGCAGACCTCGGTGTCGCCGTCGATCCAGACGTTGACAGGCTTGTGCTGATCACGGAACGCGGAGAGCCCTTCGGAGAAGAAAACACAATTGCCGCAGCGGTGAAGTTTGTGCTTGGGAAAAAACGGAAAAGGGAGATCCGCGTGCGTCCTGCGGACTTCGGCGGGCAGGCGGGAGAACGGAGAATGGAAAAAGTGGTGGTGAATCTGTCGACGACGAGGGCTGTAGATGACATTGCAGCGGAGTACGGCGCCCAAGTCCTTCGGACACCCGTCGGTGAGATCAATGTGGCAAAGCGCATGAAGGAAGTCGGTGCGATCATCGGCGGCGAAGGAAGCGGCGGTGTGATA
>CAYPVN010000177.1:0-3818 GCA_964414155.1 uncultured Chitinophagales bacterium | reverse complement strand
TTCTTCGTTGTGAAGACACGATGTGTCCTCTGTTTTCTTTCCCATGCCCTGAACGTGCTCATTGCGATCATTCTAACACTATAATATGAGCGGCTCAAGAAGGACAGTCGGATTTGTGTACAGTTCGGAATTCCTTGACCACACTCCGCCTGCAGGACATCCCGAGCGACCGGAGAGGTTGCGCACACTCGTAGAGCATCTGAACGCAAGCGGACTGTGGAAGAAAATGTCCCACATTAAGCCAAGGCCTGCCACTGATGAAGAGATTCTCATGGTTCACACACAGGAACACGTTGATTTCATTCGAAACGCATGTCTGAACGGAGGCGGCCTGTTGGATGAAGGTGATACCCATGCCGCAGCGCGATCGTGCGACGTCGCACTGCTGGCAGCAGGAGGTGTGCTGGTCGCGATTGACAACGTTGTTGGGAGGAATGTGGACACCGCATTTTGTGCAGTGCGTCCTCCCGGTCACCATGCCGAGCGGGACAGGCCGATGGGGTTCTGCCTCTTTAATAATGTAGCGGTTGCAGCCCGCCATGCCCAGCGTAATCACGGTCTAGGCAAGATTGCCATACTCGACTGGGATGTTCACCATGGAAATGGGACCCAGCATATTTTTGAGGAGGATCCGTCCGTCTTCTACATCAGTCTTCATCAGTATCCATTCTATCCGGGCACTGGCGCGCGATCGGAACGCGGAATCGGAAAAGGAGAAGGTTTCACACTGAACATTCCGCTTCCTGCGGGAACCGGCGAGGAACGGTACCTTGCAGCATTTCGGGATGAGGTTGTTCCTGCGCTGGCCGATTACAAACCTGACTTGCTCATTATATCGGCGGGTTTCGATGCGCATGCGGATGATCCGATTGGCGGAATGACGCTCACGGACATGTCCTTTGCCGCGATGACGCGTTTGGTTGATGAGATTGCACCTGTTGTGTCGGTTCTTGAAGGCGGATATAACCTGAACGCTCTTGCGCGAAGTGTGGAAGCCCATCTGAAGGCGCTCGGCCGCTTTAAATGATAGAACCACCGAAAGTCCACTTGACTTTCAGCGAGAGATTTGATTATCTATAAAGCGTTTCGACCGACAAGAAATCCCTGAACTCGTTTATCACCCTTCCAGTCCCAATTTGCAGAATATGGCTCAATCAAAATCCCCCCTCTACTACGCCGACTATCTCAAACTGGAGACACTCCTCTCGAGTCAAGTGCCTAAGAGCGGCGAGAGCGGCACTCCCGCCCATGATGAAACGCTATTCATCATCGTGCACCAGGTCTACGAGCTGTGGTTCAAACAGATCCTCCACGAGCTGGATTCCGTTATCGACGCATTTGGGAAGGAATACGTTGATGAGAAGGATGTGGGAATTGCCGTTCTGAGACTTGAACGGATCACGGAGATTCAGAAGCTGCTTATCGAGCAGTTGCGTGTTCTGGAAACGATGACTGCGCTGGATTTTCTGGAGTTCCGCGACTCGCTCTATCCTGCCTCAGGTTTTCAGAGCTCACAGTTCCGTCTCATCGAGAACAAACTGGGGATGAAACCTGAACAGCGGCTCCTCTTTAATAAGGAAGTCTATTACAAGCATCTTTCGCCTGAACATCAGGAGCTTGTGCAAGAATCCGAGCAAGAGTCCTCACTGTTCCAGAGCGTGGAGAAGTGGCTCGAGCGGACGCCGTTCCTGAATTTTCAGGGATTCAATTTTTGGTCGCATTACAGCTCGGCAGTGCAAGAGATGTTGCGTTCGGATCGCGAGACGGTACTGACCAACCCGCGTTCGAGCGAAGAGGAGAAACAACAACAGCTTCACGAAGTCGCGGCCAACGAGGAGAATTTCCTCGCCATACTGGATGTGCACAAGCACGACGAGCTGGTTGAAAAAGGCCGGAGACGCCTGTCGCACAAGGCGACCCAGGCTGCCCTACTGATCGAACTGTACCGGGATGAGCCGATACTTCATCTGCCGTTTCGCCTGATGACCACGCTCATGAACATCGATGAGCAGTTCACGTCATGGCGTTATCGCCACGCGCTGATGGCTCACCGGATGATCGGCAACAAGATCGGCACCGGGGGCTCGACCGGGTATAACTATCTTAAAGCCACAGTAGACAAGTACAAGATATTTTCCGACCTCTTCAACCTCTCCACATTTCTCATCCCGCGGTCACGGCTGCCCCGGCTGCCGGAGGAGATCATCCGAAACCTGGGCTTCTATTACTCGCGGCGCTGATGGATATTACTCTCACCGGTAAACGAGCATTGGTATGTGGAAGCACGAGGGGCATCGGTAAGGCCGCAGCTATGGAACTCGCCTCGCTGGGGTGTAGTGTGACCCTTGTTGCAAGAAATGAGGAAGCCCTCAAGCAAGTGGCAGCAGGGTTGAGCACTGCAGCCGGTCAGTCGCACAGCTATATCAAGGCAGATTTCTCCGACGCAGAGAGCCTGAAAAAAAAGATTGATATATTTTTAGCTACAACATCTCCGATACACATTCTGGTGAATAACACCGGCGGTCCAAAGGGCGGACTCATCATTGATGCAGGGCTGGATGAATTCACAGGCACGTTCTCGCAACACCTGCTTTGCAATCATATATTGGTTCAAGCAGTGGTTCCGGGGATGAAAAAGGAACGCTATGGTCGCATCATCAACATCATCTCCACATCAGTAAAGCAACCCATTGTGAACCTCGGGGTGTCCAACACGGTGCGGAGTGCAGTTGCAAGTTGGGCGAAGACACTTGCGGGGGAGCTGGGGCCATTTGGTATTACCGTCAACAATATTTTGCCCGGTTCAACGCAGACGACCCGTATTGACCAGGTAATAAAAGAACGTGCTGACCGGATGGGGAAGACGGTCGAGGAAATCACTCAAGCTATGATTGCTGAAGTCCCTGCCGGTCGATTTGCCGAACCTTCTGAGATCGCGTACGCTATTGCGTTTCTCGCTTCATCGGCTGCTGCATACATCAATGGCGTGAGCTTGCCTGTAGATGGCGGGAGAACAACAAGTCTATAAATGGAACAGATCAGGAATTACATAGGCGGCGAACTTGTAGCGCCGGTATCCGGTCGATGTATCGACAACCATAACCCGGCAACAGGGGAGGTATATTCACAGGCACCCGATTCGGACGAGCATGATGTGGCATTGGCAGTGGAGGCCGCAACAAAGGCATTCCCCTTGTGGTCGACGACACCTGTTGATCAGCGCGCAAGGATCATGATGCGGATTGCAGAACTGATCGAGCGGGATCTGGACAAACTGGCGCTTGCAGAATCCATTGATACCGGGAAACCTGTTGCGCTCGCGAAGAGTGTGGACATCCCGCGCGCATGTTCCAACTTCCGGTTCTACGCGACCGCCATCATGCACTTTGCAAGCGAGTCGCACCCGATGGAAAATACCGCTATTAACTATACGCTCCGTGATCCGATCGGAATTGCAGGATGCATCTCCCCATGGAATCTGCCCCTGTACCTCTTCACATGGAAAGTCGCTCCCGCGATTGCAGCAGGAAACTGCGCAGTGGGCAAACCATCGGAGTTGACTCCCATGACTGCGCATATGCTTTCCCAGTTGTGTATGGAAGCTGGTCTTCCACCCGGCGTGCTCAACATTGTCTACGGGTACGGGCGGTCAGCCGGTGCGGCAATCGCCGCGAATCCAAGTATCCCTGTGATCACATTCACCGGAGGGACGAAGACAGGCGCTGAGATTGCAACGACCGCTGCTCCGCTGTTCAAGAAGCTCTCACTTGAAATGGGAGGGAAGAATCCCACCATTATTTTTGCAGACTCCGCACAGA
>CAYPVN010000176.1:0-3835 GCA_964414155.1 uncultured Chitinophagales bacterium | reverse complement strand
ACCGCGGAGTACACCTCCTCAACTTCGATGTGGGTAATGCATCGCCATCGGTCTTCCTTCCAAATGCACGATGCGTGACGCGGGGAGAAGTAAAAGCAGGGACTGCATGAAAGGTCCTGGCGGATAAGTTTGTGCCGGGTTTTCCAGGGTTGAACCTTTGCGGGACTGGTGTACGCGAAGATTGAAACGACCGGCAGTTTCAGGCCGGCAGCAATGTGCATCAGCCCGGAATCATTGGTGACGAATACCGCACAGTGCTTCATAATGGCGACGCTGGTCATCAAGGTTGGCACGCGCACCACAACACCCCGCTCGCCGATTACTCTGACGATGCCGTCATTCAACGCGTATTCCTCCGGTCCGCCGAACAACAAGATCCGCGCCTTCTTTTGTTCAGCCAACAATCTTCCGACCGCAGCGAACTTTTCAGCCGACCAGCGCTTGTGAATATGATTCTTGAATAACGCAGAGCCCGTATGGTATCCGATGAGAAGCTCGTCAGCTCCGATTCTATTTGACTCGATCCATTCCTTTGCAAGCTTATTATCTTTTTCGTTCATGGTCACTTGCAGCGACGGAGTGGGATTGTCTGAACCCACGCCGATGAGCTCAACCAGTTTCCTGTTTTCTTCCACATTGTGGACGGAATCCTCTTCGCGCACGCGGAGATTATTCAGGAAATTCAACGACCGTACGTTAACGTGCTTGTAATCGTGACCGGCCCGCTTCTTCGCACCGACAAGGAAGCTGATTACGTTGTACGGCCAACGATTGGAGGGGTAAACGGTTACAGAGACATCGAACCGTTGCCGCCGCAAACCGAGAAGGAAAATAAACGAGGAGAAGGGATTTGTTGAAATGAAATCCCGATAGTGAACCCTGTCCACATCGGGGTTGCGCTCGTACAACTCCGCAACCCCTCTGAACATCGCGAGGAGTTCAATGCGTGCTGCAGGAAATTGTTGTCGCAACAGCTTTAGCGCTGGAGAGAACATCAGTGCATCACCGATTCCGGGAAGGGCAAAGATGATAATCTTCATGCTGTCTTCCTTACGTCACAGAAGCGATGATCTCGTCGCCATCTAATTCTTTGCACCGGTGTCTGGAGCCAGAGAGGCTTGATGCGCTTTCGCCAATGCCTCTGTTTCGCTAATCCTCCGCATCAGCCCACGATCGTTTGGATACTGCAGCGCGAGGCCCTTCAGCAGATCAACTTCGCTGGTGTAATCTTTCCTGATGGTATAAATATCAAGTAGCACTCTGTACGGATTGTAGTAGGAATTGAGGTTCACCTGGTTCAATTCTATAAGGTTCTTGCACACGGCTTCAACCGAGTTCGCTAACTCATTGAACTTGTCATCCCGCCCGAAGTTGTGGTAGAGGACCGCGACTTCTGATTCCAACTCCCACCCCATCGGGATCTTCGCTTTCGGTATCACGGCTTCCATCCGCTCCAGGGCCTGAACGCCCTTCGCGTTATCCCTGACCACATTTGCATAATAGAAAGCGAACCGCAGAAACGCAGAACGGTAGTTCACCATCAACCGCGAAGTATTGTCATCGTAATGTACGGACGGGTCCGCCACGCGACGGAATTTGTATCCATACTGCGGCGTCTTGGAGAATCCCTCCGGTTCATGCATCAAGTTTGCCTCGAGCACCTCCACATTCAAACCTCTCTCGTCATCAGTCGTTTTTTTCGGCTCGAGTCTCCATGCGAGACCATTAAACCAGAGATAGTTGTCAAGACCAATCTTGGTATCGGGGCCGACCGTAACGGCGAAATACACCGGTTTCCTCCACTGATTTGTAAAGATGATATCCCGAATCATGATATCCTGAACCCTGATGGCTTTCGTCTGTCTGAACTGCAGGGTATTGTTCATGACGAAATCAATCTTGCCTCGATTGATGACCGCTGTGTCGGTCACACCGTAGCGAGCGTACACATCGCGTGGAACCGGCAATTCCATTTGTTTCGGCTCCCATTGGATCGGCTGGATGCGCGCAATCTGTGCATCCGTCAGGCTGATGGGGACTGCTTCCGCCTCTTCATAGTATGGCTTGTTCTTCATTTGCTGGATGTACCACGAGGTGTTGATCAGGCTCAGGTTTACGATGCGGACATCACGCCGGATCCCCTCAACATCCTGCAAATACCAAAGCGGGAATGTATCGTTATCGCCATTGGTGAAGAGGAGAGCATTCTTCTCGCAGGTCTGGAGCGTGTTGTACGAATAATCCCACGCCACGTAATTGCCGGTTCTGTCGACTGTATTCCAGTTCGTGCGCGCCATGTTGAACGGAATGGCCAGCATAAACGCGAGGACAACTCCAACCGCCACCAGCTTCATTGCTTTTTCTGATCGGACGAATTGGCGTGCATAATCAATCAATGCAACAACGCCGATTGCGATCCAGATTGAAAACACAAAGAACGCTCCTGCATAGAAGTAGTCTCTCTCCCGCGGTTGTGGGTCTTGCTGTCCCTGGTAAAGCGCAAGAACAGGCCCCATGATAAAGAACATGGTGAAAAAGACAAGGCCCATCTTCCAATCTTTCTTGAACTGGTAATACAGTCCCAGAAACCCAATGAAGAGGGGTATCCCCCACGTGTCTTTCCACGACACACCCGCTTCCTGATAGTCTCCCTCGGATCCGACATAATTCCATCCCACATATCTGAAGAACATGTGGTTGAGTTGATATCGGATTGTGAAGTCCCATTCACTCTTGTAGTTCGTGTAGATACCCTGATGCTCCGGTTGCTGGCTGTACCTCCGAGGCCAAAATGGTTGATCTCCATATTGCTCTCGTCCCAGGTATGAAGTCAACCGGGTGAGGTTGCTCGGGTCGTTTTCATTCATCGTGGGATTTGCATTGGAACGAATCAGCACACTCGTGTATGTTGTGTACCCGGTAAAGATCAGCACGAAAGAGAGCAGTGCAACATGCAGCATTTTCTGTTTGTTCTTGTAGCTTGTGTACACGCCGTAGCATGCAGCAACAATGAGCAGCCATGGTATGTACGAAATCAAAACACCTTTCTGCCCTTTAAATTCACCGTCCATCATTCCCGGCAGGTATTTTACGATACCGGGATAGACAACCGCAAAAACCATCACGGAGACAACTCCGAACAGGGCGAAGCTCTTCGCGGTAAACTCGTACTTCTTAAAGTAGATGATCATGAGAATGGGAAAAATCGCCAGAAGCTGGAGCAAGTGCACACCCAGCGACAGGCCGACCAGATAGGCAATGAACAGGATGTACTTTTCATTCCCCTCATTATCTGCCCGTTCCAACCAGCGCATCGTCAGCCACATTGTCGCTGCAAGGAACACCATGCTTGCACCGTACACTTCCGCTTCGATGGCGTTGTCCCAGAATGTCGATCCATACGCGAGAGACAGTGCCCCGATTACGGAACTGCCATACACGGCAAGTCTCTCCACAAGCGTTTCGGGCTTCCCGCGGAAGTTCATGATAACCCGGACGCAGACGAGATAGAGAAACATAACGGCAATTGCACTTCCCACCGACGAGACAGCATGGGCACGAACTGCCTGATCTGTCGCAAAGGGAATCATCATGGCGACACGTGTGACGAGCAAGAACAGAGGCGAGCCGGGAGGATGAGGCACCTGCATCATCTTTGCCGCCGCGATGAACTCTCCGACATCCCAGAAGACAACTGTGGGCGGGAGCGTGAGGACGTAAACGATCAACGCGCTGAGAAAAACTCCAATCGCCAGCACCCTATTCAATAGGTTATGCGTCATTGACACCTCGTGTGGGCAAAATCAGGTTTTACAGAGAACCAGAAGGGTTCCGC
>CAYPVN010000175.1:0-3841 GCA_964414155.1 uncultured Chitinophagales bacterium | reverse complement strand
TCTCTCTCTCACAAAACTATCCGAATCCCTTCAACCCATCAACTCAAATCAACTTCGATCTCCCCGAGGCGGCGAATGTGTCGTTGGTTGTGTACGATGTACTGGGGAGGAAGGTTGTTGAGTTGGCGAATGGTTATCGTGAGGCCGGGTATCACTCCGCAACGTGGGATGCATCGGGGGTGGCCAGTGGGGTGTACTTCGTGCGGTTCTCAGCGACAAACGCACAGGGTGAACTGAAACTCTCGAAGGTGTTGAAACTCGCTCTCACCAAGTGAGGTTGAACAGACCGACGGTTCAACCTGCGGTCCTCCCGTCGGTTCGTTGAAAGGTTGCCCGCAACCTTCAAGGTTATCAGCAAGAAAACGGGGAGCAAACCGAGGCTCCCCGTTTCGCTTTGTGCACAAGAGAAACGAATCCATGCACTCCTTTGCTTGACTTAGTTGCTCGGTTCTGCGTATCTTCAGCATGCAATCGACCTTCACCAAGCACCTGTAAACCGTCTCCACGAACCACAAGGACAGAAGCGCCAGCGTGCCACAACCCGCCGAATACTTCAAGCTGTTGAGACCGAAGCAGTGGATCAAGAACTTTTTCGTCTTCGCCCCGCTCATTTTTGCCAAGGAACTTTTTGAGACTCTTCCCTTCTTCCTTGAAGTCAAGGCGTTCATAGCCTTCTGCCTCACTGCAAGCGCGGTCTACATCCTCAATGATATGGCAGATGTTGAAGCCGATCGCTCCCATCCCGAGAAAAGGCTTCGACCGCTTGCTGCACGAACGATCCCCATTTCCCATGCGTATGTGCTGGTCTTTTTTCTTCTGACCTGTCTCATTGTTGTTTTGCGTGGCATGGATGCAAGATTCATTCTGGCAATCGTCTGCTACTTCATCATCAATGTGGCCTACTCGTTCAAGTTGAAGGAAGTGGTGTTGCTCGACGTCTTCATTATTGCAGCCGGCTTCATGTTGCGGGTACTTGGCGGCGCGTATGCGATAAACGTAATCGTTTCAAGCTGGCTCGTTCTGTGCACAATGTTCATCTCCCTGTTTCTTGGATTCGCCAAGAGAAGGAGCGAATTGGTTATACGAGGGGAATCGGGAGGAGCGTATGAACGGAAGGTGCTTTCATTGTACAGCGTCGGATTCATCGACCACATGTTGACAATCTCGGCAGCCGGCACGGTGATCTCCTACGCGCTGTATACGGTCGCGCAGCGGACCGTGGAGATGTTCGGTACGGACAAGATGATCTACACGACTGTATTCGTTCTCTTCGGAGTGTTCCGCTATCTCTATCTCGTCCACATGTCCGAGTCAACCGAGAATCCCACCAAGACCGTAACAGCCGATCTTACAATTTTCATCACAGGACTGTTATGGATTATCACCTGCATCATTCTCATTTATACGGAAGGGGTGGGGCAACTGCTGGCGCGGTAGGGGATGTATCGGGAAACCTTACAAGTATATCACTGAGTTTTCTCATGCACAACGGGTAGTTTAAGCTCGTTCCACTTCACAATTCCTCCCTCCATGTTCTTTGCCTTGAAGCCGTTCTTGGTAAGAATAGCTGCCGCCGTCCCACTCCGGTTTCCCGTCCGGCAATAGGCAATAATTGTTTTGCCCTTGTATCGAGAGAGCTCATCAACGCGCTGTTCCAATTCCTGAACGGGAATAAGAAGAGTATTGGCAAGATGGCCTGACTCGCCATTAAATTCTCCCGGGGTCCGCACATCAAGCAAAATGACGTTCGAATCCGCCTCGACCGCATGCGTCTCTTCCGGAGAAATCAATTCATACGTGAGTTTGTTCTGGCCGAGTTTCATCATAACAAGGATCCCTGCAGCTACTACGACAAGAGATATTAGTGTTATTCGTTTCATGAAGTCACCTCACCACGCCCTGGTCTCTTTCTTGACGAATTGTACCCCGCGAAGTTTCATGGTGAGGATTTGCAGTATTACCCTACAACGTGTGTCGGACGCTTGACACCAAATCCGCTCTTTATCCAGCCAATCGTTCCTCCCTTCAAGTTCTTCACATTCGTGTAGCCGTTACGTTGGAGGAGATAGCATGCTTCTGTGGAACGATTTCCGCTGGCACACACGCAAATCAACGACGTGGTCTTGTCTGAAGGGAGTTCATGCAGCCGCTTGGAAAGTTCACCGATCGGGATATTGACGACGCCATCGATCGCCCCCATCTGCGTCAACTCAAAAGGCTCACGCACATCGAGCAACATCGGTTTGTTTTCGGATTTTAAGAGATTAGCAAGTTCCTGTGGGCCCAATGTTTGGAGATTGTCCGAAGACTGTGGGACTCTTGCAACCCCGCATTGGAGCGTCATCTTATTACCGCTCGCTGTCGCTTCGGACAGAGGCGGGAAAAACTGGTTGACAAATTCAACATACTCAGCTTTGGTACGCTGCTGCAGAAACAGGTTGTTTTTTTTCTCATCCCCAAGATAGGAGAACTCCAGCCCCTGATAGTCGTGACCGGGATACATTTTCATGTTGTCGGGGAGAGGAAGAATTTTCTTGAACAGACTGTCGTACTGCTGTTCGGCATTACCACCCGGCAAATCGCTACGACCGGCCTGTCCAATAAGCAGCAGATCCCCACTGAACAATGCATCTCCTGCAGTTACCGCAACGTGATTGTCCGTGTGCCCCGGCGTGAAAAGCACGTGAGCGGTCAATGAACCGATCATCATCGCATCGCCATCTCGAACGTAACGATCCACCGGCATCTTGATATTCTTTCTCACCGTCTCTCCAACGCCGATCTTATCCGACGCCTGGATTTCTGCTGCACCTTTAAGTTTGGTATTCTCGTGCATAACAGTTGTCGAACCATACAGCCTTTTCAGCTCGGCCGATCCGGACACATGATCGACGTGCGTATGTGTCTCGAGAACATGGATGAGTTTCACACCAGCGCTCTCAATCATCTCACCAATCGTCTTCATGTCTTCAATATTTGGATCAATCAGCATTCCTTCTTGTGTCCGTTCATCGGCAACAAGGTAGGAAAGTGTGCCCGTTCCGTCAGTTGATCGTATTTGCTGCAATATCATGAAATTTCTCCACGTAGCTCGCTAGGTATGAAAACATTTGTCGTAGGAACAAATACAATATACGAAATCTCAAAAACATCATCAAGCCGGAATCATGCTGGGATTGCGATTACCTTTGCATCCTTCACCACAGCGCCTCCACAACTACTTCCGGCACCTGCCGTACATCCGAAGCAGTGAGACCCGAACACTATCTTGCGCGACAAAAGTTTCTCGAAATTGAAGTCCCAGATCGTGGCCGGCATGCCATGGTTTACACGCCACTCGAGCATCTGATTGAAGTCGCAATCGTAGAGGGTTCCATCGTAACCGACGCTGAGCAGGCTTCGACACATGACTCCATCTGCAGCCACGGGATTAAACGCATTGATAAGCTTGGTCATGTAGCTCTCATACAATTCGGCGCGCTCCAGAAAATGCTTGAACCGGTTGATGGGCATGTTCGTGATAACAAACAAATTGTTGAAGACCAGTCCGTGACGCTTCCAGAGCTCTGCCTTAAACTGTGCCTCGATCGGAGCTTGAGCTGGCGGCAGGTATGCGCCCACAGGGTTATACACAAGGTTCAATAGCAACCCACTCCCCTCCTCTCCGTACCCGAGAGCATTCAGTCGTTGCAAGGATTCAATACTCTTGGCAAAAACACCGAGACCACGCTGTGAATCTGTCTCGTGTTCCTGAAAATACGGAAGCGAGGAGATTACCTCCATCTTGTGTTCACGGAAAAAGTCCGGCAGGTATTCCATGTTCTTTCCACTGACGGGGTGA
>CAYPVN010000174.1:0-3871 GCA_964414155.1 uncultured Chitinophagales bacterium | reverse complement strand
CTTCTCGAACATCTTCCTCACCTGACGGTTGCGTCCCTCGTGGATTGTAATCCCGATTTCTTTTCCGCGTTTGCCCGGGATGACATACACATCTGCGGGCCCGGTCACCCCATCGTCAAGACGAACGCCCTTGCTCAATTGATCGAGCGCATCACGGGTAACTGATTTTTCGCAGGTAACCTTGTATGATTTAGGCACCTCATATTTCGGGTGCATGAGCCGGTTCGCGAACTCGCCGTCATTGGTAAAGAGCAACACGCCCGTTGTGTTTCTGTCCAAACGCCCAATCGGGAATACACGCCGTTTCGACTTCAACAAGCTCATCACTGTCGTCCGCCCCCGTTCATCGCTGAGAGTCGTGATGGTGTCCCTGGGTTTGTTCATAACAAGATAGATCAGGTCATGCGTTTGAACGACTTGCTTCCCGTTGACAAACACCTTATTGCGGGCCGGGTCGACCTTTGTGGCAAGGTCGGTGACCACCTTTCGATCCACTTCGACCTTTCCATCCAGCACCAACTGCTCGGCTTTGCGGCGCGAGGTGATTCCGCACATGCTGAGGTAGCGGTTGATGCGGACAAGCTTTTCCGTTGAAGGCGCTGTAGTTTTTCTCATCGGTTTGAAATTCGTCGGTGGGTAATTGCGGAACAACCTGGCCGCAGGTACAAGCTATTCAGGATCTTTGGAAAGCTCGTCCACATCCGGCGGGGTGGGTTTCTCAATTTCACGCAGTGTTCCATCTTCACTGACGACAATATTTCCCTCCTCATCAGTATCCTCCCCTTCCGCTGCTTTCTTTGCTTCAAGCTCGGCCAGGATCCGTTTCTCGACTTCGAATTCCGCTTCAGCCATCAATTCATCGATTTCTCGCGGCTTGGGCAGGTCCGAGAGGTCATTGATACCGAAGTGTTTGAGGAATTCCCTCGTGGTTCCATACAACAGCGGTCGCCCTGGCGTGGCGGCCCGCCCGACAATCGCAACGAGGCTGCGTTCAAGCAGCGTGCGCAAAACATAGTCCGCGTTCACACCCCGGATAGCCTCTATTTCGGGTTTGGTGACGGGCTGTTTGTACGCTATCACCGCGAGACTTTCGAGCGCCGAGATGGACAGCTTCCGCTTCGATTTCTCCTTCAACATCTTCCCAAGCCAGACAGCAAACTTCGGCAGAGTTGCAAACTGGTAGCCACCGGCCACCTTTACGATGCGCATTGCGCGGCCCGTTTGTTCGTATTCCTGATTCAGTGTCTCAACATGACCGAGAATGGTCTCCTCGCTGATTCTTCGGGGACGCTCGCCTTCATCGAGGACGTTGAAAATATCAATCACCTGTCTCATCGTCAATGGCTCATCCGTTGCGAAGAACAGCGCTTCGATGATTTCCTTCGCCGACGGAATGCTGGACCCAAGATGGTCGTGATCACTCATACGTTTCCGTTGGAATGTGAACCGGAGAAGCTACACGGATAAGGATATCATCCAATCCCTCCACCGGTGACAGTGAGATGACCTTGTTTTTCGTCATTTCCAGCAATGCGATAATGGTTACAATGATGCGCACTTTTTCGGTCATATGCGCAACCAGGCGTAACAGCGTTGTTTCCTTATGAACCCGCAAGTAGTCAAGCGTAAAGCTCGTCTGCTCATCCACCGAAACGTTTGAGAGATTGACCTCATGGACCACCTTCTTCGGCATATGGTCCAGCGCCCGCTTGAAGGCTGATATCAGATTAAACAGCGTAACATCCTTCAATGCCTCTTCATTGTCTTCCTGTGTCCGAACCTTCGGATCCGCGTGGAAGAATTTTCTGTAATGAATCTTCCGCTGCTCGTCTTCCAGACCCGATATATGCTCGGACATCTCCTTAAACCGCTTGTACTCAATGAGTCTGCGGACAAGCTCGGCACGCGGGTCTTCCTCGTCCTCCTGCCCCTCCACTTTCGGCAGCAACATCTTGACCTTGATCTGCATCAGTGTCGCCGCCATGACGATGAAGTCGCCGGCGACTTCGAGATCGAGTGTTGTCATGAGGTGAAGGTACTCCAAGAACTCCTTCGTGATCTTCGCAATCGGGATATCATAGATATCCAGCTCATCTCTTTTTATGAAAAAGAGAAGAAGATCGAGCGGGCCTTCAAAATCTGTGAGTTTTACTCGATACATCTCAGCTCTTATCCCAACGCCATGGCTTTACGCACCTCGCCTATCGTCCTCTGAGCCCGCATGCGCGCACGTGATTCCCCGTCTGCAAGTATTTCTTTGACTTCGTTAGCATGAGATTCGTAATACGATCTCTTTTCGCGGAATGGAGCAAGCGTATCGGCAATCTTCGCCGCAACGCGAGACTTGCAGTCAACGCAGCCGAGCGCCCCACTTCTGCAGTTGGCATCAATCTGCGGCGACTCTGTAGCATTGAATTTTTTGTGATATGTATAGACAAGACAAATCTCGGGCCGACCGGGATCGTTCTTGCGAATTTTTTGCGGGTCCGTCACCGCAGAGCGCATTTTCCTCTGGATCTCTGCCGGTGAATCGGACAGCAAGATCGTATTGCCGGACGACTTGCTCATCTTCTTATCCATCCCATCAAGCCCGGGTAGTCGCGCAAACTTCGTAAGCTTGGGCTCCGGCTCCGGGAAGACCTTACCATACTGATTGTTGAATCGCCGTGCAATTTCCCGTGAGATCTCTACATGGGGAACCTGGTCTTCCCCAACAGGGACAAGGTCCCCTTTGTACAGCAAGATGTCCGCAGCTTGAAGCACCGGATAACCGAGATGACCGTAGGTTACATTCTCAATATTCAAATCTCTCACCTGTTCCTTGACTGCCGGGTTGCGCTCAAGCCGCGCGGTGGTGATGAGCATCGAGAAAATCAGATGGAGTTCTGAATGTTCTTTGATCTGTGACTGGCGGAACACCGGGCTCTTCGCAGGGTCGATGCCCGCTGCCAGCCAGTCGATAAGCATATCAATGGAATTCTGGTAAATCTGGGATGAATCGAGACTTGTTGTGAGCGCGTGGTAGTCGGCAATGAGGTGATAATTGTTGAACTCCTGTTGAAGAGTAACCCAGTTTTCCAGCGCGCCGACGAGGTGACCGAGGTGCAACTTGCCCGTTGGTCGCATCCCGCTAAGAATCGTTTTTTTTGTCGTCAACTATCTCCGTCTTTCTCCGATGAAACTTTTGTCAAGCTGTGATATAAAAAATTTCCCGCCTGATTGGTGGCGGGACGCTGCTTAGTGCAGGAAGAGATACGGTTTCCACCGCTCATCCAGCGTACTTACGAAGTGGCTGATGAACGTAACATGGTTCGGACGCATCGGTTTCCGCCGCAGCGGCATACGCGCCTCTTCAGGGGTTCGGTCGCCCTTCTTATTGTTGCACTGCACACATGCACAGACCAGATTTTCCCAGGAATCGTCTCCCCCGCGTGAAAGTGGTACGACGTGATCAAGAGTCAGCGGCAGGTCACCACGCCCGCAGAACAGACAACGATGCCCATCCCGGCGGAGAATGTTCTTGCGCGAGAGAATGATCTTCTTATACGGAACGCGAACGTATACCGACAAGCGAACTATACTCGGAAACGGCATCGACAAAGAGACGGAGTGGACGCGTAGATACTCGTTCGCCGCGATCAACTCGACCTTTCCAAGGTAAAGAAGCACAATCGCCTTCTTCACGTTAATAACACTCATGGGTTCATAGTTCTGATTCAGGATCAGAACCTTGGCGTTCATCCTCCCATGTGAAACATGTGATTGACTCTGAGAGCTGAAGTCGTCTTTACCTCCTCGCTGTCAAGTTGTTCTCGAATCGCCCTTGTGAAACTCCAAAAAATATACCATTCATGGGGTCAATTGTCAAGTT
>CAYPVN010000173.1:0-3877 GCA_964414155.1 uncultured Chitinophagales bacterium | reverse complement strand
ACCCCGATGAGTGTGATGGGATTGTAAAAGGAAGTCGGGAAGATGCGCTTCATGGGTTAGTCAGTTGTGACCGAATGAGGTCGTGCATCGATCTCGAACTGATGCACTCTCGCCCAAAATACAGAGAGTAACATACAGATTTTTGTTTCGATTGTCCATGCCGCGATGAGAGGGTTATTCACTTGGAGGTCGGGCTTCGTCCGCTTCTTCCGCGGCCCTGAGCTTTTCAAGTTTCTTTATCTCCTCAAGTTCAAGTGGATGTTCATGCTCCATCTCTCCCTCCGTTAACGTACCTTTCCAGAATGCGAGGTTGACCGGGTAAACATCGGGGTTGAAGATTACGAAATAGAAATGCCAGACAATGATTGCAAGCGTTGCCAACCAGGCCTCGTAGTAATGAATCGTACGTGCGATATCCCAGCCAAGCTTCGTCAGCAGACCGATGAATGTATTCTCAAACCAGAGGATGAACCCTGTCGCCGCCATGACGAATGTTCCCCATACAAGCGCCCAGTATTCGCTCTTCTCGATGTAACTGAACCTCCCAAACATTGGTTTTGTTTTGGATATGCCGAGATTGTACCTCAGAACCGCAAGTGCGTCAAATACATCATTGCGTAGAGGTATCAAGTCTCGGATGAGTTGTTTGCCGCGTGGGACATAGAAAACATAATAGAGATGATAAAGACTTGCAGCTACCATTACCACTCCCGAAATCCTATGGGCGATGCCCCGGAGCTCAAACACGAACGGGCTGATACTTCGTATAGGTGCAACCCACCAGGCTTCCGGGTATCTCAATGCGAAGCCGGTCATGACAAGCGACGTGAAGCTCACGAGAAGAAGTCCATGCTGTATCCTCTCACTCAACGACATACGTAAATACAACCGATGCGGGACAATGTGTTGTGCTACCCCGCTGCGCCGTTGCTCAAGTTGACGTTTGGACTTCTTTATGAAGTCGAGGAAGTTATGAAAGAACATTCCTCCAACCACAACAAGAATCAGCATGATATACGCAGTCGCCACGAAATAGAGAACGTCGTCGTTGCCGGCAGTTGCGATAACATGCACCGATCCCTTTGTGAAATTCTCGTTGGCGCCCGGATGGCAGTTGCCGCATGTCTTGGCGAGGTTGGCCTTGTTGATCCTGGAGGTTGGATCGGACGACGGTCTTATGTCGTGGACACCGTGGCAGCTCGCGCAGTTGGCTACTTCGACTGAACCGGCTCTGCCGGCGAGGCCATGGTAGCTGTCTTCGAAAGTCTTGAAGCGATCATCCGCCAACCCGAATTTCTTCGTCAGCTTTACGGACGTGTGGCAGGGAGAACATACTTGAGCGGAAACATTGAGAGCCGCAACGGGTGATCGTGCATCCTTGGGAGAAAGTATGTCGTGTTCCCCGTGGCAGTCAGTGCACGTCGCCGACGCGGCCACCCCGGCTGCAACTGCCTTGCCGTGAATGCTACTCTCATACTTGCCTTCAATCTCGCCGTGGCACCGCCCACACGTTTTAGCTATGTTCCCCTTTGAAACCCCCGAAGCCGCATTTGAGCCCTTCGTCATTTCGTGAACACCGTGGCAATCGGTGCACGTTGCGGCGGCGGCATTCCCATGTTTGAGCGCCTGACCGTGGACGCTATTTTCATAGCTCGCTATGAATTTCGCAGACGGGCCAACCTTTGCACGTACTTTTGGATTATCCAAATGACAGCCAAGACAAATCGCCGCCTCCTTCAACCGGCCTGTCGGTGCACCCTCCGCGTGAGGTGAAGCCACATTGTGTTCTCCGTGGCACTCGGTGCAGGTTGGCGCCCCAAAAACGCCGGCTGCAAGTGCTCGTCCGTGATCTGACGCCATGTATTGTGCATTGACGTCCGAATGGCATTTCGCACAGACTTGCCCTGAGAACTCCTTCCGCTTGATAGGCTGCTTCTCGGACACTTTTGCAATCGCATGGGTAGTGTGACAGTCTGTGCATGTGGCAGCAGGTTCTCCGCCTGTACGAGTTTTCCCATGGACACTTTGCGCGTATAGAGCAAGGCGTTCACCACCGTGGCACCCAAAGCAATCGACCGTCTTGATTCGTTTCGCATGGGGGATCTCATCCATCTGCAACCCACCATGACACGATATACATTCGAGATCGGCATGGGCGGAGGCCTTCAGTGCCCCCTCATCAACATACAGTGAAACCGACTTCCCCTTTTTCTGCGTAGAGAGAGAACTCTCCCCATGACATAAGAGGCAATCGGAGTTGCTTTGTCCCCTCACGGCGCTCGAGAAGGCGAACATGCCTGTGCACAACATCACCACTGCCGCTGAGTAAGGGCGGCGGATTGTCCCTCCTGATCTGCGCACATCCGACACGCCCTCGGGGAGAACTGATACTATGTATTGTCTAGGCTTCATCAAAATTCCGCTCTAAGTGCCACGCATCCACCTTCATTAGGTCAATCAGCATGCCAAGGTTATTGTCCCAGAATTGCTGATAATAGCAACACCACGGTTGCCGACAGAGCGGGATTTCCCAAATCTAAGATGTGAGAAACTTGATATTTGCAGGAGCGGGAATCAGTTAGCGAGGCTGGTTGGATTGAACAGCGTATCATGTATTCAGCAGCAGGTCATCAATTCGCTTTGACAGTGATGCGATATCGAACGGCTTATAGAACACAGAATCCACATGATCTCTGACGCTGGATTCAAACTGATTTGCCTTGGAGCTGTACACATAGAGCAGGATAATAGGAAGGTTCTTGTTGAATCGTTTTAGTTCATCAAGCTGTCCCAGCATCTTCTCCGATGGAGCGCCGTCCACAATGAGGAGGCTGGCAGAATAGTCTTTGATGGATGTCTCGAGCATTGCAAAGTTCGTTGTGGTTATCACGTTGTACCGATCCTGAAACAACGAGGAAAGACTGAAACAGAGATTCAGGTCAGGACTGTAAATCAAGACGGTCGTCTTTGAATCAACCACTTCCTTCTTTCGTCTACTCTTTCTCGCTTCAGAAGAATTCTTCATTACAATTCCCAATGCGAAAGATGCCTACCTTAAATGTAATTCGGTTTCAACATCTGCCCCGTCGAGAATACTCTCGCGCAGCGGGCCTGGCTTCACGGTGAGCACCGGGATGCTTGACAGCCTCACGACTTTTTCTGCAACGCTTCCCATGACGATATGACTCAATCCTGTCCTGCCGTGAGTTGCCATGACAATCAAGTCTACCGTTGATTCCTCGGCAAAGCGCACTATCTCATGCGCGGGGGAACCGACTCGTACGATCGGAGTAATCTTTACATTCGAGTGAACGCGATTGGCAACAAAGTCCTCAAGTTCCGCCCAGGCAGCCTCTTCGGTTTTCGGATGGTGCACACCTACAAATAGATCTCCCCCGTCAATAGTGGGGATAAGAGGAGGCCTCTCCGCAACGTAGAGCATGTACAGCTTCGATGAATAGAACAGGCCAAACGTGCTGGCATAGTCGACTGCCGCGAGAGAATACTCCGACATGTCCGTTGCAACTAGGATCTTCTTCAAATAAATCACCATACCCTCCAATGGCATATTGATGGGATTCAACTCTCGGAATCTCAAGCAATGTGCCAAGGAAACAACGGGACGATATTGGGGGCAGAGGACAGGAAGCGGGAAATCCTGTTGCCAGGGAGGAAAGAGGCAACAGCTCGATTCCAATTTGTGGGAATTGGAGAAGTGAAATTCCTACCCCTGCGAAGGGATATTCAGCTCTTCAATCTTTCTGTAGAGGGATGAAAGGCTGACCTTCAACGCCTTTGCCGTTGCTTCTTTGTTGTACTCGTGTCGCTTTAGCATGTGTCCGATATAGTGACGTTCGAAATCATCGACGGCCTCCTT
>CAYPVN010000172.1:2315-3993 GCA_964414155.1 uncultured Chitinophagales bacterium | reverse complement strand
TCAATGAGCCATTGTGCGCACGCGGCAAAATCATCGAACACGTTCTGCTTCTTCGTCAGGTTGCCTGCACGGTGCCATTCTTCGCCGTACTCTCCGCCTCCACGGAGGTTCGCTTCGGCGTACACACCCCCCTGGTCAATCCACATCCGCAGCCAGAACCGCACTGCCGGAGTAAGACTGATACTATAGCCGCCATAACCGTACAGAATGACTGGATTCCTTCTGTCCAACATGGTGCCTTTCTTGCGAACAATATTCAAGGGGACCCTCGTCCCGTCCTTTGAAAGTACGAATTCCCGCACCACCTCAGTATCCCCAAAATCCTCTCCTGATGCCGCAACCAGGTTTGTCTTCACTGACTCACCGGTCTTCGGATTATACCGGTAGAATGCAAGAGGCTCGGTGTACGTTTGCGTCGAGTACAAAACTTCATCGCTACCTAATGATACAACTGAGCCCACCGAAGAGATCGGCCTTGTCGGTATCATTCCCTGTGCCTTTCCTTCGAGATCAAAAATCCGAATCTGTTCCGGTCCGCCGACAAGGTCAACAACATAGAGTCTGTCCGATGTAAGGGAAAACTCTTTGATCACCACCTCACTGGAATGAACAATCACTTTCGCCGCAGAGAGCTCTGGATTCGAGAGCGACATTTTGAGAATCTCACCGCGTGGAGCGTTCTTGCGTGAGAGAAGGTAGAGATCGTCTCCCCCCATCGAGGCGCTAACAATCCCGTCTGCAAACTTTGTGACCTGTCTCCACTTACTGCCGCTCATGAGCCAATGAGCAAATTCCCCTCCGTCCCCATTGGCGACCGAGGCGAGAAGATAATCGCCGTTCGATCCCAATCTGATTTCCGCAATGCGGGGGAATTCCTTGCCGATGACGTACGTATCTTCGGACGAAGGAGTACCCAGCTTGTGATAATACACCTGTTGGTAGAAATTCAGGTCCTCTTTCTTCCTTTCACCTTCATGTGGATAGCGCGTATAGTAGAAGCCGGTCCCATCCTTGTCCCATGCAGCACTGCCGCCACCTGTAGGATACTGTACCCGGGGAATGACATCCGTCAGTTTCTTGCCGGTTTCCGCATTGAAGGTGTACAGCGTTCCGTCTTCACTGCCATTCTCCGAAAGACAGACCGCAACAAGTTTTCCATCTGCCGATGGAACAAACCAATCGATGGCCGTCGTCCCTTTCGGGTTCAGCGCTTCCGGGTCAACTACTGTCTGTTCCGATTGCACATCGTCGGCTGACTTGAGGAAGACGAGGTTCTTCTGATTCCTTTTTGGGTCAGCCTTCAGCGCAAACAACTTTCCTCCGGATTCGGAGAGTTCGCTATACGAGACCGCTCGATTTTGCAGCAACTGCTTGAGCCTGTTTGCCAGGGCGCTCCGGAACGGAATTGCGTCAAGATAGGATCGTGTGTACGAATTCTGCCCTCGATTCCATTCCTTGACTGCAGGGACATCAAAATTCTCAAGCCAGCGGTACTCCTCGGTAACGGTAACCCCATGGTACTCGCTAGAGGCAGGCTGCTTTGTCGTCGCAGGATGATCTGTATGGGTTTGAGATTGGATGAATGAAATGGTGAGGAGCAAAAAAAGACAGGAAAGAATCTTCTTCATAAAAAGGCTTCCGTTGATGTTGAACCGATAATGTTAATGAGTGAATGCAG
>CAYPVN010000172.1:0-2215 GCA_964414155.1 uncultured Chitinophagales bacterium | reverse complement strand
TTCATAAAAAGGCTTCCGTTGATGTTGAACCGATAATGTTAATGAGTGAATGCAGGTAAAGTGTTTCTCCACAATCAAACCATTCCCTCCCTCCCATCACTTCATCCTGCTCCATTCCGCGATTGCATCGTCGTTAATTTTTACAAACTGATCGTTGCCCGATTCTTTCGCCCTTGACTTGCTGGTCTCCGCCGATGCGATGGCACCCTTAAAATCTTTCAGCGCGGCCTGGATCTGCGACTTCAACCGCCAGACCCAGTAGGGCTTGTTGTTCATCTCCACCGACTTGTTCACCCAGTCCAGTGCAACGTTCAAGTCCTTCCCGGTCGTGAAGTAGTACAATGCGGATTGATAGTACATCCCTGCCATGTTTGAGCTGGGATTTTCAGCAAACTTCTTGATCGCCGGCATGACTTTGCTATCCACATCGAATTCCATCCGGATATTCACCGCGGTATTCTCCCACGCAAGTTCAAGGTTGGCGGTATTCGTTGTGATGTCGGTGATGGTGATGGTGAACGTCTCGATGGCGGACGTGGTCTGCGCAGGCTTTACCTTGAACGTCACCTGATCGTCCTTCTCATCGCGCCGGGCATCACCGGTTGTCTTCTTGTTGATGATGATTGTCCATTCTTCCTTTCCCGGAATTGTGTACAGAGAATACGTCCCCGCCGGTACGTCATGTGCCTCAAGTTTCACCGGATCGCTGAAGGTGATCGTGGTGGGCTCATTCGCGCCTGTACGCCAGACTTCCCCGTATGGAACGAGGTCGCCGAATATTTTCCTCCCTTTGATTCCGGGGCGGGAGTAGCTCACGGAAACATCCATCACACCAACCCTCTGCTCGATCTTCCCTTTCGGACTCGGCTGCGGTGTTTCAAGTTGGCAGAAAGCCTGCCCGGCAAACAGCAAGAGTGTGCTGGTTATGATGATGGTGTAGAGGGGTGATCGCATAGTGTTCCTCGGTGTTTAGTGATTCGTTAGGAAAGTTGGATTGACTTACAGATTATCTAAGCCTGGCAACAAATGCTTCTTGCACACCCTGGTTTGAATCATAATCGGTTCGCAGGAAGGTCTGGAAAAATGTAGAAGAAAAAGAGGGAAGAAGCAATGTAAGGTTCAAAAAAACCGACCGATCATACCAGTCGGCATCCGCTTTATGATCATTGATTGGGTCCACAAGGCGATCAACAAACCGCAAACCCTTACTGAACGATGACAGTTCCTACCATTCCCATTCCCAACGAGCTATGATAGATGCAGTGGTAATGAAACGTCCCCGGAGTATTGAACGTCGTGGTCGCGCTCGCACCCGGCGCGATGTTACCTGTGTTCCACCCTGTGCTGTCGCTCGTGGATGTGTGTTTGACGCCGTCGTTGTTGCGCCATGTAATTGTGGTGTTTGCCAGAATCGTGATCGTGCTCGGACTGAATGAACTGTTCGACATGTTGACTGTATTCGGTGTGTTATTGCCAGTGTTAGATGAGTAGGAATTGCTTGAATCGCCCTTGCACCCTGCGAGCACCAACAACGCTGCGCCAATAGCCATCGTAACCAACAACCCTCCCTGCTTCATCGGATTTCCTCCTTCTGTTGCTCTACATCCTCTACCGCTGATTCGCGACCTCATGAACTAAACGAAGCTCGCGTCGTCTCAGTTCCATCGGTTCTTCCTCAACCAGAAGGGACCTGTCGGATACACCGGAATCGCCTCCTCAACGGAGTTCATCGAGGAAAATCTCTGCAGGCGGTCAACTGTGCTCGGCTTGAAACAAGCTTACGCAAATCTCTCTTCATCTGCAAACTTATAGCCGACACCCCACACTGTGAGGATATACGACGGGTTGGCCGGGTCGTCTTCAATTTTCGCCCGCAGCCTGTTAATATGAGAATTCACAGTGTGATCATAACCGTCGAACCGATGATCCGCCGGCCCTGTTTCCGCAATCCTCTATTGACAAACACATCACCAGTTTTGTTGGCCCCGAGTTTCTTTTGCCAGAGGTTCTATTGTTGGGTCTTTTTCTGCAACACTTTTCCAGTCCAGACGTATTGGAGAATGCAGACACCGTTGGTCGTGTGCGGTCCGCCAAACACCATCCTTATAGAAGACCTTGGCAGAACCCGACGTTCTTGCCTGACAATGTCTGTTCGCATCAGTCCGTCGGGATTTCTTTCATGCGAATGTGAAATCTATTCACCACAACAGAGGAG
>CAYPVN010000171.1:0-4038 GCA_964414155.1 uncultured Chitinophagales bacterium | reverse complement strand
ACTGACCGCCGCATCCCGCTGATTGCGCGAAATTTCGGTGTAAAGAAGTATGAGGTAGTGTACTGCCGTCTGAAGGATATGCAAGGATTGCTCGAGCAGGTCATCCCTCCTGAAAACGAATTCCTCAAGCTCCTTGAAGACTCTCAGCTTGGGATGGACATTAAGGAGGACGAGGGAGCTGTTGATGAAGAGGCGCTTGAGGCGGAGATCAGCAAGAGCGCGCTCGTCAATCTTGTAGAAGGGTGCCTGGTGGAAGCTGTCCGACAGGGAGTGAGCGACGTCCACATTATTGCAAAAGGCGGGAATTGCACAGAGTTCTGGTTTCGACTTGATGGCAATCTCAAGCTGTGGCATACGCAGGAGAATACGATGCCCGAGGCCGTCGCGGCAGTTGTGAAGGATCGGTCGAAAAACATCGATAGGTTCGAGCGGGAGATGTCGCAGGACGGCTTCATCCAGAGGTTGATTGACGACCACATGCTTCGGTTCCGTGTATCGATCATGCCCATCGTGGGAACGGAGTTCAAACACAAATTTGAAAGCATCGTCATCCGTGTTCTCGATGATCGGAAAGTTATAACCGACCTGAACAGGCTTGGGCTTCAAGGCCCAGCGAAGGATTTGTTCTACAAAGCCATTGCGAAGCCTCAAGGAATTGTCATTCTGACCGGCCCTACAGGAAGCGGAAAGAGTACGACACTTGTCGCGGCCTTGCATCAGGTTATCGATCCAACGGTAAACGTCCTTACGGTGGAAGAACCTGTTGAGTACATCATCAAGGGTGCCCGTCAGCTGAAAATCGGCCCAAAAATGGATTTCGATCATGCTATTCGTGGTATACTTCGCCATGATCCTGACATTGTGCTTGTCGGCGAAATGCGTGATAAAGCCACGGCGGAAATAGCAATCAAGCTTGCGAACACCGGCCACTTGACATTCTCGACCCTCCATACCAACGATGCGCCAAGTGCCGTTGCACGTTTGTACAAGATGGGTATCGAGCCGTTCCTGATCGCGTATGCCATCAACATCATTGTTGCCCAGCGACTCATCAGAACCCTCTGTCAGTATTGCAAACGCCAGATTCCAAAGAACGAGCTGGATAGGGACGTGTATTCACGCTTCGGTCTTCCCGAAGAGGATCTGGATGCGTTCCCCATTTTTGAGCCTGCCGGCTGCGAAAAGTGTAATGGTGGTTACAAAGGACGCGCTGCGATTCATGAAGTATTGTATTTCACGAAAGAAATCAGAAACATTATCGTCAAATCTGGAAGAGATGTTGACGAAGACCTTTTGCGGCGTACAGCAACCAAAGATGGAATGTGGACCCTCCGACGATCGGGCATAGAACGCATCAAAGAAGGTATGACGACGCTTGAGGAGATTGCCTCGGCGACAACGGATGATTGAGGGTGGCACAAAAAAATAATCGGTGAAAGAGTCATGAATTTCTGCTGATTCAAAAATCTTATTGACATTACTTGAGTCAATAGATATATTCAGCCAAGATAAATTGTGATCGTGGTCAGATTTTTGGAGAATATCAGAGCAAGTAAAGTGATCGGTGAACATCGAAAATGATCGAAACAGCAATAAAGACATTGAAGGAGATTGCAGCATCCATTCCTGATACAGTTGCTGGAATGGAGCGCCAAATGCTCGTTGGCGATTTGGTTGCAAAGCAATCCCCTGCTGAACGAACGGCCCTCAGAAAGCTGATGGACAGCTACCTCATGCTGATGCCCAAAACAAACGCATCCGATATCGATATGGGCGGGTACGGATCGGCAGGCTTCATCTGGTATCGCATTTACGGTGACAAGAAGCCAGACAAAACTCTTGGAACGTTTACTTTCGATGAGTTCAATGTTCTGATTCAGAGCGTATTGATCGAACGCCAACGACTGTTCCTCTACGAGAACAGGAACCTGGACTTCTCCTACTCGGTCATTGTTGATGACAAGATGTATCGATTCCGCGCGGACGTCTATTTCGACCTGGATCAACTGGCAATGAACATGCGTGCCATTAACGCAACCGTGCGACCGTATAAGAATCTCGAATTTCACCCCAACATTACCAGAGTCCTCAGCTTGTCCCATACGCAGCAGGGTTTGACGCTGGTTACCGGGATTACGGGCTCCGGAAAGAGCTCTACACTGGATAGCATTATTGATGCAAACAACCACTCCGTTGATGCGCATGTAGTAATCATAGCCTCCCCCGTTGAGTATGTGCACAAATCAGATCGTTGCATCATCAGGCATCGAGAAGTGGGCCGGGATGTGCTCTCGTTTAAGGATGGCGCGGTTCAGGCATTACGGCAGGATCCCGATATCATCGTGATCGGTGAAATGCGTGATCCGGATACGATCTTGACGGCCCTGGAAATTACCGATAGCGGTCACAAGGTGTTCTCCACGTTGCACACCGCTTCTGCCGTAGAAACAATCGATCGTGTCATCGGTGAAGTTCCACCCATTGAGCAGGAGCGAGTGCGTTTGCGTCTCGCGGACACACTCAGTTGCGTCATGTCCCAGAAGCTTATCCCGACTCTGGATGGCAAACTGACGATGGCAAAGGAGATTATGATCATGACGCCTTCTGTGCGCGCCGCGATCAAGAACAACAACACAGGTGAGATTTACCAGATGATGGCAGAATCAGGCGATGTTGGAATGATCACTCTTGAGCAGGATTTGAAACGGCTTTACATGCAGAAGAGGATTTCTCTGGATAATGCAGTTGTTGCGGCAAATAACAAGAGGCGATTGCAACAAATTTTGAATCTTACACCGGTTGGAGATTAGGTAGCAGCTACTTAGAGGAGAGAGGATCTCCGATACGTTCAATAACAAAATGGAAAACTCCCCATGGCTTCTCTGAAGGGACAAGGAAAAACGGTTCTCGGTATCTTTGTAGATGGGTTGGATGTCAAGCTGGCCCATCTGAGTGTCAAAGGAAAACGGGTAACAGTCCACGATCTCCAGTCTGGCGCGCTTGTTACAAAGCTTGACGAGCGCAAATCCGGGGAGATCTCCACCGGCTTTGCGGAAGCGGCTGACGCATTTACCCTGACACCGACGGGAACGCCAGAGCCCGCGGGCGAATCGCAAAGCGAGGATAACAATGCTGTTCTGCTTGGCCTGCTTTCGCAATATCCGAGCAAGAAGTACTCCCTCACATACAGCATCGCTGAGCCTGCCATCTATTATCACGTCCTTGAAAGCGATTTCGGTCTCAAGGGAAAGAAACTCAAAGAGCGGATTCTTGCAGAACTCAGGAACATCCGTTCTTTTCAGCCGGCAGAGGATGCAGTCGATGCCATTAAGACTGATGAAGGGAATCTCCTGTGCATCGTTCGTGAAGACGGGCTGTCGCTTATCAATTCTCTTGAAAACATCAAGGGGTTCATCGGCAACAGGCTTCCCCGCATTCCGTCAATCGACAGTGCGGACGTCTCCCTGCTGAATATGGTGCGGCTGAATTACGATCTTCAGCCGCAGGATGTCTCGGTCATCATTTACGTTGGCGCGGAATTCACAAGATTGATTTTCCTTCGAGGGAATCAGTTCTATCAGTTTGCACCGATACTCGGCGAGGGATACGATTCACCAAATCTTCAAAATACGGTGTACAGCCGGCTCTTACTTGAGCAAGATAATCTTGCCATTCCGCGCATCGCCCGGATTATTCTCGCGGGGCAATGCAAACGGATCGGGTTCAAAGAGTTTCTCCAGCAGCAGCTTCCGGATCAGGAAATCGACTACCTGCTCGCGCCACAGCTGGACACCTCCCCCCTTCCGGCTGATCAACAGGAATCTATCTCGGAATTCGCCGTTCCTATTGGCGCTGCATGGAGAGTGCTTGCCGCCCCGGATCCGAAAATATATGAGGTCAACTTGCTTCCGGCCGCAGTCCGTGAAGGACAGCGTGTGTTCAAGCTTGCCTGGCATGGCGTGCTATTTCTTGGTCTGTTGTTCCTTGCCACTTTGTTCTTCACATTCCAGATTGGTGACAAGAACAAGGAGATTGCAG
>CAYPVN010000170.1:0-4084 GCA_964414155.1 uncultured Chitinophagales bacterium | reverse complement strand
AAGGAGATTCTGTTCCCCGCGATAAGCTTTTCGCGGGAGCGGCAGTTCATAACCGACGGGGAAGAAAAGGTTCTCCGGGTGGCGGCAGAGAAACAGGTTGTACAGTCCGCTGACCTCGAGCAGGTGCTCTCAGTCAAATACAAATCGGATATCTCTCGTGTCATAGCGAGACTGAAAAAGAAGAAAATGCTCGTGCCGATAGGGGAAGGCAAGCGCAAATACCTGCTACGCTTTGACAATAACTATTTGCTGCGTGGAATCATCCAGGCCCTGGATGAAAAAGGATTCCTGCCGGTTCAGAACTAGGCAGAGTACTTCACGAGAGGTCATGCGCATTGTGGAGGCGGAGAGGGTGAAATAAATAGCTGGATGATTTGGTCCATTAGCATCGAATCCAAAACAAATCGGTAAAAGGATGCCTTCCGTCAAAGACACCAGGGCCGTATATTCTGTCGCTGATGGTCTTGAAACTCCCATAGTTGGTTCATGGTCTGAAAAGAAGTACAATCTTGTCGGAGTTTACGATGAATTGTTTGCCACGGGCATGAAGAATATCTGGACCCGGGTGTACATTGATTTGTTCGCCGGCCCCGGCAAGGTCAGCATAGAAGGCACCGACAGGATTCTTTTTGGCTCACCTTTGCTCGCGCTGAATGTTCCTGATCGGTTCGATCGGTACATTTTCTGTGAGCAAAGCCCGTCAAAGCTTCAGGCTCTGAGATCGCGTGTGGAGAAGGAGTATCCGAATGTTGACGCACATTTCCTTGGTAATTGTAATGAGTATGTCAGTGACATACTCAGACTTATTCCTACACCGTCGAAGACGAAGAAGGTACTCACGTTCTGCTTTGTGGATCCTTACTCGCTAGAACCAGACTTCTCAACAATCGATACACTCAGTAAATATTATGTTGACTTCTTGACCTTGCTTGCACTGGCAATGGATGGAGTTCGCAATGAGGCGCTCTATGTCGAACAGAACAACAAGCGCATCGACCGATTTCTGGGAGATCCGAGCTGGCGGCCACGATGGGAAAAAACCAGCCAGGTGGATTCGAGTTTCATGAGATTCTTGGCCAAGGAGTATGTAAGCCAAATGATCGGCCTCGGATATGGGAAAGAATCTCTGCAGACAATGGAGCCAGTCCGGTCAGATAAAAACAATCTGCCCCTATATCATCTTGCGTTCTTTTCAAGAAACCCGAAGGGATACAAGTTTTGGAAAGAAGCTCGCAAGTATCATAGTGATCAAGCAACTTTTGACTTCAGATAGTTTAGTTAGATCTTATGAGTCAGAACTCCCACATCGAATGGACCGACTCCACCTGGAACCCCGTCACCGGCTGCACGAAAATCAGTCCGGGCTGCAAGCATTGCTACGCGGAGACGTTTGCCGAGCGGTTCCGTGGAGTGCCGGGTCACCCGTACGAACAGGGATTTGATCTGAAGCTCTGGCCCGAGCGGCTTGAGATGCCGCTGCGATGGAAAGAGCCGAAGATGATCTTTGTGAACTCCATGTCCGACCTCTTCCACGAGAAGGTGCCGGATGAGTACATCGCGAAGGTCTTCGATGTAATGATCCGGGCGAATCACCACACCTTCCAGGCCCTCACGAAACGCTCAGAGCGGATGATGGAGTGGACGAGAGAGAACTATCGGTTTGTGAATCGCAGGTTGAATGGCCATCCCATGCTGCCGAAGCACATCTGGCTTGGTGTCTCTGTCGAGAACCAGAAGTACACCTCTCGAATCAAACATCTTCAACAAGTTCCTGCGCGAGTCAGGTTTCTCTCTATCGAGCCCTTACTCGGCCCGGTTGAGCTCAACGCTTCGATGCTGCGAGGGATTCATTGGGTTATCGTTGGAGGAGAAAGCGGACACAAGGCCCGCCCGATGAATCCGGATTGGGCCATCTCGATTCAACGTCAGTGTCGCAAACAGTGTGTGCCGTTCTTCTTCAAACAATGGGGTGCACACAACGCAGAAGGGGAGCGGGTGGGAAAGAAAGTAGCGGGGCGAATACTCAAAGGTCGAACATGGGACGAGATGCCATCAGCAGCCTGATAGATCTGCGAAGTGCTTTTTCACACTCGCCCCAACAGGACATCTCTATCGAACACCCAGCTAAATTTCTCCTTGCCGGAATACGACAAACGGTCGGCGAGCTTGTGGTACCTGCCGGAGAGTGTGCAGAGGTAATCCTGAGCTTTCGCGGCCACATCAGATAAGCCCTGAATGTTTTCCAGATTCCAATGGCTCACCAGATCGCTGATGATTTCCGCATAGTCTTTTGTCGTGTACACGCCCGCCTTCTGCGCCACGATCGAAAATTTCTGGTAGAGGTTCTCTGACTTCCCATCGGACATCAGCACGGCCGGCATGGTGATTTTCGTTTTCATCATCTTTGCAAACGCCAGCACCGCCTGCGCCGGGTCAAGCTCGAACACCTTCGCCATAAACAGTTTGTAGGCCTTCTCGTGTCGCGCTTCGTCGCCTGCAATCAGCCCGCAAATCTTGTGGAGCATCTCTTCGCCGTGTTTCTTGGCAAGCACGCCCACGTTTCGATGCGAAATCTTCGTTGCACGTTCCTGGAAAGCCGCATAAATGAATCCGAGGTACGGATCGTTCTCCGTCTTCGGATCGAAGCCGTTTTTGATAAGATTGTGTATGGTTGATTCGACTGCGCGCATATCGACTCTGCCTGTGAGGTACAGGTATTTGTTGAGGAGATCGCCGTGACGGTTTTCTTCTGCAGTCCAGCCGCGGCCCCAGTGTGCCCATGGGTTGTCGCTCGCCCCTGTTCGATCCGTAATGCCGTCGAGCCTGTTGAGCCACGTCTGATACGTTGGGAGGGCCTCTTCCGTAACCATGTCACCAACCAGTACAACGAGAAGTTCGTCCGGGAGGTATGCAGCCCGCTCGCGGAACGTTGCCAGCTCCTCCGACCATCCTGGTCCGGACATATTGGGAAGAAAATCCTGTGGCTGCCAGCTTTTCTCGACGGGGATAAGCAACTCGCCGAGGGATTCTTTCACGAATCCTTCCATGCTTCGAATTACCTCGAAGTGGGAGGAGGTAACGGGTATTTCATTCTGCGATGACACTGTGCTGGCTCCTCGGAATTAGCGGACAAGGTAAACAGACCAAGGATAATATCAGCGTATTCGATATCAATTGCAAGCAATTATGGTCAAAAAGGTTGATCCTCAAGTCAAGAAATGAACCACCACTCCATCCCGCAGCTTTGGCTCGAACCATGTGGACTTCGGAGGCATGATTTTTCCGGCATCAGCGATGGCGAAGAGTTCCTCGATGGAAGTCGGATACAATGAAAACGCAGCAGCCATTTCGCCGCTGTCAACTCGTCGTTCCAATTCCTTCAGGCCTCGAATCCCGCCGACAAAATCGATCCGTTTGCTCGTCCGCTGGTCTTCGATTCCAAGAACCGGCGCGAGGATCTGACTTTGCAATAACGAGACATCCAGTCGTTCGACGGGATCATGACTCTTGAATGCTTGAGGATTGCACGTAAGCTTGAACCATCTGTTCTTTAGATACATTCCGAACTCTCCCTTGGTCGCCGGACGAACAGATGTGCTTTCGGTATTTACGCCAACGTGGTTCCGTAATTCGTCTAGAAACTTCTCGGGAGTTCGCCCGTTCAGATCTTTGACCACGCGATTGTAATCCATGATGCGAACCTGGCTGTGAGGGAAAAGGACGGCGAGGAAGAAGTTGTATTCCTCTTCTCCCGTGTGGCGAGTATTAGCATCGGCACATTCCCTGGCTGCCCGCGCAGCGGCTGCGCAGCGATGATGCCCATCTGCAACATAGAGGAATTGAATATGCGTGAATGCAGATGAGATGGACCGGATGGTCGCCTGGTTATTAATCACCCAGAGTTGATGCCGGACGCCATCGTCGGCAGTGAAGTCAATTGCAGGCCGACCAGCTCGAACGAGGTCCACGATTTCATTTATTGCCGGTTGGGCACGATACGTAAGAAAAATCGGTCCTGCATGCGCGTTAGTTGCGAGGATGTGCTTTGTCCGGTCGTCTTCTTTGTCCTGGCGGGTCAGCTCGT
>CAYPVN010000169.1:0-4106 GCA_964414155.1 uncultured Chitinophagales bacterium | reverse complement strand
GTTGCGAGGATGTGCTTTGTCCGGTCGTCTTCTTTGTCCTGGCGGGTCAGCTCGTGCTTCTTGATCGTATTCTTCAAGTACTCATCAATGGATGTGCAACCTACGATGCCGTATTGTGCATAAGTGTCTGAGGATTGTGCATACAAGTAGAAACAGGGAGTAGGATCCTCCTTGAGAATTCCGTCGTTAACCAATTTCTGGAGATTCTCCTTGCCTTTTTCATAGACCGATTTGTCGTACGGACTGACGTCGGGAGGCAAATCGATTTCGGGCTTGCCAACGTGGAGAAATGAAAGAGGGTTGCCCGCCGCCTCCGAACGCGCTTCGTCACTGTTCAAGACATCGTAAGGCTTGGATGCTACCTGCGCGGCATATTCAGCCGTTGGGCGAAACCCTTTGAAGGGTCTGAGCGTTGCCACAGAACCAACCCATGTAAATGTTCTTGAAATGTTGAAGCTCAACTGCAATATAATCAAATCCTCTCAACACTTCATTGTCTCGATACAGCTATTTGATTTTCGGTCACCTTTACTGTAGTATCTGTATCAAAGCTGTTGATTTGTTCTGTACATAACAATGCACATGCCCCGACAAACCACGAAAAACCAACGCCCTGCTGTTGAACATGCAGCGCATCCAAAGGATAAGATCGTCATCCGTGGTGCACGCGTTCATAATCTGAAAAACATCTCTCTCGAGCTTCCAAGAAACAAGCTTATCGTGTTTACGGGCGTGAGCGGTTCGGGCAAATCGAGCCTTGCCTTTGATACCATCTACGCCGAAGGCCAGCGCCGCTACGTGGAAAGCCTTTCATCCTACGCAAGACAATTTCTTGAAAGGATGGATAAGCCGGATGTGGATCTTATTCAGGGGATCAGTCCGGCCATGGCCATTGAGCAGAAGACCAACACACGCAATCCACGCTCAACCGTTGGGACGACGACGGAGGTGTACGACTACCTCCGCTTGTTATTTGCCCGTATTGGCATGACTTTCTGCCACAACTGCGGTAAACAAGTAACCAGGGATTCTGTCCAAACGGTATTAAAAGAGCTGACGGATGCTGCGCGATCCACGGTGAAGGAGGCAAAACAGGCCAACTCTTCGTTAAAGATCCTTGTTGCATTCCCTCTCCCGATCCATCCGAAAGAATCGCTTGAGAAAGCTCTGACAAATTTGAAGAAAGAGGGATTTTTCCGGGTGATTGCACGTGGCGAGGTGATCGACCTGAATGAGGGAGAAATTTCCAAGAAAACCAATCCCTCCGATGTGCTCGTCCTTGTGGACCGGCTGGTCTTCAGGGCCGATGAGGAGAATGACCGGATTGCCGATGCCATCGAGACAGCGTTTGCTTCGGGCGGCGGCAAAGCGACGGTCGTCCTTATGGAAAACAAACGCTCCCTGCACTTCAACCAGAATTTTGAATGTGCGAATTGCCATATCGTGTATGAAGAACCTGAGCCACGGTTGTTCTCATTCAACAGTCCGTTTGGTGCATGCCCCGCGTGCCAGGGCTTCGGTCGCGCCATCGGGATAGATCTGGATCTCGTCATTCCCGACAAGAGCAAATCCCTTCGCACCGGAGCGGTGCAGCCGTGGGCCACTCCGAAATTCACGGAGAACCTGAATGACCTGATAAGGATAGCACAACAAGTTCCGGGGGGACTCCGACTCGACGTACCCTACAAGAGCCTGAACGACCGTGAGCGCGGAATCGTTATGAATGGTCACGGGGATTTTGATGGGGTGTATAAATTCTTCAAGAGGATCGAGAAGAAGGCGTACAAGATTTACTATCGTGTTCTGCTCAGTCGCTACCGGGGGTATACAACGTGCCAGATTTGCGGAGGAGGCAGGCTCCGAAAAGAAGCGCTGAACGTCAAACTTGCGGGCAAGACGATTTCGGACATCGTGCAGATGACTATTGCGGATGCCGTTTCATTTTTTGAGAAATTGAAGCTCACATCTTTCGAGCATGAAGTCGCTCGAAGAATCCTCGCGGAACTGAAAAAGCGCCTCACCTATTTGAATGAAGTCGGGATCGGTTATCTGACCCTGGATCGTTTATCGAACACGCTCTCCGGAGGAGAGTCTCAGCGGATCAATCTTGCGACGTCGTTGGGCTCTTCGTTGGTTGGCGCACTCTATGTTCTGGATGAGCCAAGTATCGGATTGCATCCGCGAGACAATGAAAAGCTGATCAACATTCTCAAAACTCTTCGGGACGTCGGGAATACGGTCATTGTTGTTGAACATGATGCGGACATGATACGAGCCGGCGATGTGGTTTTGGATCTTGGCCCTCGAGCCGGTGAGATGGGTGGTGAGGTCGTGTTCAACGGCCTCTTGAAAGGTCTTCTAATCTGTGAACAGTCGATCACAGGGTCCTACCTTCATGGAAAGCGACAGGTCCCGCTGCCAAAACTTCGCCGAACTGTCGACGGTACTGCGCTGCGTATTGAGGGGGCATCGGAACATAACTTGAAAAGTATCGATGTGGATATCCCGTTGCACGTGCTTGTGTGTATCACCGGTGTCAGTGGCAGCGGCAAAAGCACACTTGTTCACGATGTGCTGTATGCCGGACTCAAACGATTGAAAGACGCGGGTTCCGATACACAGGGGAAATACAAGACCATCTCAGGGCATGAACACATTAGCGGCGTCGAGCTTGTCGATCAATCACCGATCGGCCGTACGCCGCGATCGAATCCCATCACGTACATTCAGGTCTTCGATCAGATCCGGAATCTTTTCGCCGCAACACAAACAGCAAAGATCCACGGATACAAGCCGGGATTTTTCTCCTTCAACGTGCCCGGCGGGAGGTGTGAGACGTGCGAAGGCGACGGGGTTATCAAAGTGGAAATGCAGTTTCTTGCCGATCTGTATCTCACGTGCGATGCCTGCAAAGGGAAGCGGTTCAAGCAGGCCATCCTTGAGGTGCGTTATCGTGGAAAGAACATCGACGATATACTTACGATGACAGTCTCTGAAGCGATCCAGTTTTTCGGGAGCGAGCCATCGGGGCGAAAGATCGCGAAGCACATGAAAGTGTTGGAATCAGTAGGCCTCGGGTATATGCGGTTGGGTCAGCCGGCCACATCCTTATCGGGAGGAGAGGCACAACGCATCAAGCTTGCAGCGCATCTCAGCGCACCCGTTCGCGATCAACATACGCTTTTCATTTTCGATGAACCAACAACAGGGTTGCACTTTGATGATATCGCCAAACTGATTATCTGTTTCAACGCGTTGATTGATGCCGGTCATTCTGTGGTCATCATCGAGCATAACATGGACGTCATCAAATGCGCGGACCATATTATCGATCTTGGCCCAGAGGCTGGTGCAGAAGGAGGGATGATTGTCGGTGAGGGAACCCCGGAGGAGCTGGCAAAAAACCCACGCTCACACACCGCTCGATTTCTAAAACCCCATCTCAAAAATTGACATCATCGTAAATCGCAAGGAGCTATTTCCGTGACTCGTATCACCACAACTACTGTTGAGAAATATTAGGTTTGTAGCAGAAACAACGTTGAAAGGCATTGGCGCATGAGGGATAAAGGGGAGATCCTGAGTTGCCGCCGATGCCTTTCACGGTTTTAGTAGGCCATGCCCACGTTGAGCGTAATAAAGAACCCGCCGAAGTCTTTCTTTCTTGAGGTAACCTGAACTCGGTTCGCCTGTGAGATGGTATAGAGAGATGGAAGGCCATCTCCAAAAAGGTATGTAAAGTAGTACCGGAAATTCACACCAAAGACATTCGACCTGTCCGATCCGAAGTTCGCGCCAACGCCGATATAACCGCCCATTGTATAATGTGGCTGACCCTTGCCGAGGCTTTTGAAGAACTCGACCTGCCGGATCTCTGGTTCTCCGGGGGTTTCTCTAATCTCCACAAATGGCGTCGCGAATATCATCGTCGGTCCAACAGCGGCATTGATGTACGGCCTGAACGTCTCGGTGATGTCGTCTTCGAATATACGGTTTTGAACGCCGAACATGAGGGGAAGGACCAAAAAGCGGCTGTATTTTTCGGGAGTGAAACTGGTTTGGGTGAATGGATCAAACCGCTCGACTTCTCTTTCATCCTTCGATTC
>CAYPVN010000168.1:0-4186 GCA_964414155.1 uncultured Chitinophagales bacterium | reverse complement strand
TCTTCACGTATGTCAACAATATCAACACCCACGAGGGGGGCACGCACCTCGTCGGTTTTCGCACGGCGCTGACACGCACCCTGAATAGCTACGCCTACAAAAACGGCATCCTGAAAGAAGGAAAGATTTCTCTCACGGGTGACGATTTCAAGGAGGGATTTACGGGTGTCATCAGCGTGAAGGTTCCGGAGCCACAGTTTGAAGGGCAGACGAAAACCAAACTGGGAAACAGCGACGTCAAGAGCATCGTCGAGGGGATCGTCGGGTCGGCGGTTGCATCATGGCTTGATGAGAATCCGGGAGATGCGAAAAGGATCCTTGAGAAATCGTTGCGGGCAGCGGAGGCACGCGAGGCTGCACGGAAAGCCCGCGACCTTACGCGGCGAAAGAATGCACTCACATCTGGCGGACTTCCCGGCAAACTTGCCGACTGCTCCATCAACGACCCTGAACACTGCGAGCTCTACCTGGTTGAGGGAGATTCGGCAGGTGGAAGCGCGAAACAGGGAAGGGATCGGCGATTCCAGGCCATTCTGCCGCTCAAAGGGAAGATCTTGAATGTTGAGAAAGCACGCCTGCACAAGATTCTTGAGAACGAGGAGATTCGAAACATCTTCACCGCGGTCGGCACGGGAGTCGGCGAGGAATTTGATGCAAGTAAAGTCAGGTATGGGAAAATCATCATCATGTGCGACGCGGACGTGGATGGATCACACATCCGAACACTTCTCCTCACGCTGCTCTACCGGTACCTGAAGGAGCTTGTGGAACTGGGGCACGTATACATTGCGCAGCCCCCGCTGTTCAAGCTCAAGAAAGGAAAGCAAGAGTTGTACGCATACGATGAAGAGGAGCGCGACGAGATTGTAAAAAGACTCTCGGCCGACAAATCGAAAAAGGAAGACGGAAAGGGAGAAGATGCCGAAACACAGCACGAGGAAGGTGCGGTGATTATCGGCAGCGGGATTTCCATTTCGCGGTTCAAGGGACTTGGTGAGATGAACCCCGAGCAGCTCTGGTCCACAACGATGAACCCGGAGACGCGCACGATCCTTCAGGTGAGTATCGAGAATGCAGCGGATGCCGATCGCACATTTTCGATCTTGATGGGTGATGCAGTGGAGCCTCGCAGGGAGTTCATCGAGAAGAACGCAAAGTATGTGCGGAACCTTGACGTATAAAATGGACGAGACTAACAAGGAGTTTTGAAAAGACCATACGATGGCAACCGTCAACGAAAAAATAGTTCCTGTCGACATTGAAGATGAAATGAAGGGATCGTACATCGATTACTCGATGTCGGTCATTGTTGCGCGTGCGCTCCCAGACGTTCGGGATGGGCTGAAGCCCGTGCACCGGCGCGTGCTGTTCGGGATGCATGAGCTCGGCCTGGCTGCGAACCGGCCATACAAGAAGTCCGCGCGAATCGTCGGTGAAGTCCTCGGTAAGTACCACCCACACGGGGATACGGCGGTGTATGATACCATGGTTCGCATGGCCCAGGATTTTTCCATGCGGTACCCGCTTGTCGACGGGCAGGGAAATTTCGGCTCCGTCGATGGCGACTCGCCGGCGGCCATGCGGTACACCGAGGTGCGGCTCTCCCGGATCGCCGAGGAGATGCTGAAGGATCTTGAGAAGAACACGGTCGACTTCACCCCGAACTTCGACGACACGCTGAAGGAACCATCTGTCATGCCGGCGATGGTGCCGAATCTGCTGGTGAACGGCGCGAGCGGGATCGCCGTCGGCATGGCAACGAACATTCCCCCACATAATCTTACCGAAGTTATCGATGGATGCATGGCCCTGATCAAGGACGAATCCATCAGCAACGAGAAGCTGATAAAGATAATCAAAGCGCCTGATTTCCCGACTGCTGGGATTATCTATGGCTACGAAGGAGTGAAGGAAGCCTACACAACAGGCCGCGGCAGGATCGTTATCCGCGCAAAAGCCAGCATCGAGACGGCAAAGAACGAGCGCCAAAGCATTGTCGTAACCGAAATTCCCTACCAGGTGAATAAGGCAAGCCTCATTGAGCGCATTGCAGATCTTGTCAACGAGAAGAAGCTTGATGATATATCCGACATACGAGACGAATCGGACCGGGATGGGCTTCGCATTGTGATCGAGTTGAAGCGGGACGCGAACGCCCAGGTTATCCTCAATAATCTCTACAAGCACACGCAGATGGAAAACACCTTCGGCGTGAACATGCTTGCGCTCGTCGAAGGCCGGCCGAAGACTCTAATGCTGAAGGAAATGCTGGAGCGATTCATCCAGCACCGTAATGATGTTGTCGTGCGGCGCTCGAAGTTTGAGTTGGAAGAAGCGGAGAAGCGAGCGCACATCCTTGAAGGCTACATCATTGCGCTAGACAACATCGACGCCATTATCAAGCTGATCAAAGCTTCGAAGGATGTTGAGACGGCGAAGACCGGATTGATGAAGAAGTTCAAGCTGTCCGAAATCCAGTCAAAGGCTATTCTCGAAATGCGCCTGCAGCGTCTGACCGGTCTTGAGAGGAAGAAGGTTGAGGACGAATACCGAGACACAATCAAGCTCATCGAGAAACTGAAAGCCATCCTGAAGAGCAAGCAACTCCAGATGGAAATAATCAAGGATGAACTTCTGGAAATCAAGAAGAAGTATGGCGACGAGCGACGAACGGAGATCGTGTACAAAGCTGAGGAGTTCAGCATTGAGGACATGATCGCCGAGGAACAGGTTGTCATCACAATCAGTCACAGTGGCTACATTAAGCGGGTCCCCGTGAGCGGTTATCGACGGCAATCGCGTGGTGGACGCGGCAGTACCGGGGCCACCACCAAAGAAGACGATTTTATCGAGCATATGTTCGTTGCCAGTACGCATGACTACATGATGCTCTTCACAAACAAAGGCCGGTGCTACTGGCTGAAGGTGTTTGAGATTCCCGAAGGTGGGCGCACTGCGAGGGGAAAATCTATCGCAAACCTCATCGCGAACGAAGCGGATGAAACCATAGCGTCGTATGTGACCGTCAAGAATTTTGAAGATCCTCTCTTTGTCATGATGGTGACGGGGCAGGGAATGATCAAGAAAACCGCGTTAAGCGAGTTCAGCAACCCGCGTCGGACAGGCATAGCGGCCATCGGACTGGGGAAAGCAGACCGGCTCATTGATGTTCGTTTGACGGATGGCAAGCAGGATATTGTGATTGGAACGCGCGAGGGACTGGCTATTCGCTTCCATGAACAAGAAGTCCGCTCCATGGGACGGACTGCGGCCGGTGTTCGCGCAATCCGATTGGGGAAAAAGGATCGTGTTGTCGGCGCGGTTGTTTTGCGCCGATTGGGTACAACCATCCTCGTTGCTACCGAACGCGGATACGGTAAACGCAGCGAGACAGGGGAATACCGCGTCAGCCATCGCGGCGGAAAAGGTATCCTCACAGTGAAAACAACCGACAAGACCGGCAAGATGGTGGCAATCCGGGAAGTTGTGGAGAAAGAGGATGTTGTCGTCGTTACCAGCGGCGGAATCGTGATTCGCCAGCATGCATCAGAGATTCGCGTTGCGGGAAGGAACACACAAGGCGTGCGACTGATCAGGCTGGATGAAGGAGACTCGATTTCCGATGTTGCCGTGGTGATGCCAGAGGATGATGAACCGACCAACGGCCAACCGGTGGAAGCTAAAGCAGAACCCAAACCTGGCGAGCCAAAGGTAAAATCTTCTGGTGATCAGCCCACGTTATTCGATCAGGTTACGAAAGTTCCGAAAGATGGTGAGTCGAAGAAAGGACCTCCGCGCAAACCAAAGAAGAAAGGTAGGTAATGGTGGTAAAAAGGCCGGGTACCTATTGATGTCCCGACCTTCGTGTTTCTGATGATCACGTCCTGCTCCTACAACATCCCCCTCCGTTTACGGATAAGCCATTCCAGTCCGAAGAGCACAATAATGGCTACAAATGCATATTGCCAATTCCATAATTCAAAAGAGCTTGTGCGGGTTACATCGCGCGGGGTGAATGAAGTCCTTCCCTCAAGTTCCGCGGCGAGACCACCCAGCTCCGGTGGCAAGAGGTACCGTCCTCCTGTGCGGAACGCAAGCTGACGCAGGAGGGATACGTTCATGCGTGTGTCTTGGAACTCAAGATCAAGTCCCCCAACAGAGAACCGTCCCCTGTCTTCACCCAATT
>CAYPVN010000167.1:0-4211 GCA_964414155.1 uncultured Chitinophagales bacterium | reverse complement strand
CGGTTATGAACTGCCGCTCCCGCGAAAAGCTTATCGCGGGGAACAGAATCTCCTTCCGCAGGTAGTCGTAATCCAGCAAGCGGTCAATCTTTTCTATTTCCTCTTTCAGACCTTTCAGGACATACTCACACCATTGAAGAATACCTTCATCCGTTCCTGTATCGGCAAGCGAGAGGTAGCGGTAGTATTCATTGCGGTCACTACAAAACACTGCCGTGGGATTGAGGATGCGTCCTACGTCAACTTGAAATCCTTGCTTCACCAGCATTGCGTACGTGAACAACCTCACCGTTCTTCCGTTCCCATTCGTGAATGGATGAATCCATACAAACTTATGATGCGCGATTGCCGTTTTTAGAAGATCGTACTTCCACTCACCCTGCTCATCAATAAACCGGAACAACCCTTCCATGTATTCCTTCACCTGGGTTGCGTCAGGAGGAGTGTGTGCGGAACCTGCAATTGTGACCGTTTGAGCTCGGTACACACCTGGAGTACGGTCTCCTTCCCCTTCCGGCGGGAATGGCAATCCATCAACGACCATCTTATGAAGCTCGCTCACGAATGCCCTATTCAGTCGTTCTGTCTTAACATTGTCGTCGATAAACTTCATCGCCTGTTCCATGTTGAGGATTTCTTGATGCGAGGGGAGGACTTGTCTGGGCTTTTCAATCTTTGTTTCCAGATAGTCCGCAACGGTCGTGTTGTTACCTTCGATGCGGGCAGAGGCGAGACTTTCCAGCCAGTGAAAGAGGTCTTTCAACTGGAAGAAAATTTTCGGATGTGTCGTTCCACCCAGCTTCTTCTTTCTAAGATAATCCAGTTCAATGATGAGCGTCGTCAGTGGAGATGAAAACGATGGCTCAACAATTCTTAGCTCGCGAAGGTAAAATGTCGACATGATCAGAGCTCGTTGATTGCTAAATAGCATCTTACAACATTTAGCACTATGGCTATATTATAGCCATAATACTGTTGTTTTCAATATAACAACATCGTAGACATTTAGCAATCAGGGGAAATGGAATTAGCACTTGGTGGACTTAGTGATGCACATTGTCCATCAGAAGGTAGGCCTCCTTTATCAGCATTTTGAATCCCTTTCCCATCTGAGATGCCGAGGTGATCTGAAAGAAATGGTGAAATCGATTGTTGGATACCTGATCGATCTTGTGGGCCGGAGGATTTGTCCTGGCTCTGGACAAGACAAGGTTGACACCAAGATATGACTTCTTCGGATGGACTCCGGCAAAGGATCTCGTGTTCACCAGATGGATCGAGGTTTTCTTCACCTCGGCTTTGAAGTGACCAATGTTCTTGAGGGCAACAAGGAGTTCGTCATACAATGCGCGTACTTCCGGGGGATATGATTTGAAGAAAGTCTTTTCGTTCATGCGAGTCCTTTCAGATGAACCTCACAGCTCCTTTATCAACTTCACAACCTTCCAGACAAAGTTCACATCCTTCTTCTTCACCGTCACCGGCTCGAAGTCGGAGTTGAACGGGATAAGGTGAATGTAGCTTCCTTCGAACTTCACTTTCTTCAGTGTATCCTCGCCATTCACACGTACCACACAGACATCGCCGTTGTGCACCTCCTGCTGCGGACTGACAATAACGGTGTCGCCGTCTTCGATGCGCGGCGCCATGCTGTTTCCCTTCACACGCAACGCAAACGCCTGAGGGTCCTTCACGTCATCCACAGTTACGTAATCGTCCACGTGATCGGGATGGAAGATTGTTGCAACCTTGCCGGCTGGCACCGCTGCAACGAGCGGAAGGTCGACGAGCCGGGATTTTCTTCGAGTAGAATGTGGAAGTGGAAACACATTATCCGGCCGAGTTGGTGAGGGGTACATCTCACCATCACCGGTGAGCAGCCAATGCGGATGCACATTTGTCGCCTTGGCAATCTTCGTGATAGACACGCCGTCGGGGATTTGATCCCCCTTTTCCCACCGTTGGAGCGTCCGGGTCACAACGCCGATTTTGTCGGCAAGAGTTGCCTGGTCCATCTCCTTATTCTCTCGTGCTTCGCGCACACGGTCGCCGATCGTGGACTTCATCGAATGTTTTCCTTTCTGCTGAGGTTAGAGTTCTTCCAGTACCACCATTGCAGCTTTTTCTTCACTGGATTTCGCGTGGAGGCAAAGTAGACTGCGCAACGGAAGACATACAAGAGGCAGCAGTCCTGAACGGCGCCAGCCAACCTGTTGGCTCTATCATAAAGTTCTTCCGGGTCATGCCCCTTCAAATCATCAATGCGCCGAATTCCGATGTGCACCAGACCCCTCGCAATTGATGGACCAACACCCGGAATTTGTTGAAGTTCTTTTAGCGCGGACCTTCCACCCATCAACCCCATCATCTCTGCTATGACAGATTTGTCAACTTTACACTTGACAAGACGACATATTTGTCGTACCTTGCAGTGGCAATAATACGGAATTACTTTCGTCATGTCAAGTACTTTGTTATCCAGGGAGGATGTATGGAAAAGAGAGCGATAACTTGCCGCATCGGGATTGGTGGATGGGAACACGAAGCGTTTGACCAGGGCTTCTACCCGGGCGTGGACATTACCGGCCTTGAAAAACTCAGATACTACGCGCGGTTCTTTGAAACGGTTGAGGTCCGGCCTACGTTTTGGGATGACACCCTCACAGCGAACGATGCCGCCGAGTGGGCAACCGCAGTCAGTGACAATCGACGATTTCTCTTTAACATCAAACTCCATCACTCGTTTACACACAAGAAAGAGCTGAGCCTTCACTCAGCGCGCCGGATGCGGGGCATCCTGCAAGAGTTGGCTAGGAACGACCGGCTCGGCGCTGTGCTCGTGCAGTTCCCCTATTCCTTTACCAACACGAGCGCTCATCGCTTTCACCTTGTCAAGCTTGGTCAACTCTTCTCCGGTTTTCCACTCCATGTCGAGTTTCGACACGAGTCGTGGAACCAGCCTACTCTCGGGAGCTTCCTTGCTGAGGCATCATTATGTTCGGTGGCAGCAGACCTCCCCCGTGTCAAGCAGTTTATGCCATTCACCGCGTCGTTTGTCGGTGAAACGGCGTACGTACGGTTGCACGGAAGAAATGAGAAAGGCTGGCTATTGAATGGGATGGATACACGTTACGACTATCTCTACAATAGTCGTGAGATACGTGAGTTGGTGCGCCGTGTAACGGCTTTGTCCCAGAAGTGCCAGAATATAATCGTTGTTTTCAATAACACGACGGGCGGGAAGGCCATCGCAAATGCCTTGCAGCTTGCCGCCGCACTTCGGGAAGGCAAACGAGTTCTTGTACCACAGGCGACTCTCACTGCATTTCCACAGTTGCAGGAAATCGTAAGCCCCGCTGAAACGGATGATATGCTACTTGGAGCTTCCCCGTACCGTCAGGCAATGTAGGATAGACTGAGGAAGGAAGATGAAGAGGGGTTACATCTCGACTCCCTGTTGAACGAGGCTTTCCCTGATTTTTCGCACCGCTTCTTCTTCACTGATGAGCAAGCGCGCCCCGGCAGTCTTCACCGCAAATTCCAATGAGTCCTGCCGATACATGAGCCATCGCCAGATGGTATAGCCGAGCCGATCCTGATCGTGAGGCTCGACCGTTGGAATTGACGCCACGCTAGAATACGCGGTCTTTTCAAGGCTTTTTTCGGGGGAGGACCTTATTAATGAAGGTGGTTTAGTCGTCATGAGAAAACAATCATTATTGATTGGATTGATTGATCAAAAATAATCATTCCTGGTGAAATAAAAAAGGGAGGCGGTACATAAGGCCTCCCTTGAAATCTGCAGCCTTCGCCACTCTCATTCTCTATAGCTGATAACCAATCATGAAATAGAACAGAAAGGGGCCTTGCTGGACGGGGTTCTCAGGAAGTTTGCGGTTGAAGAAGAAGCTCTTGCCGATGCCAAACGTAACCGGCCCGATGGGTGAGTCGAGGGCGAATTCACCTCCTACCCCGTGACGTAGAGTGGAGAACTTGATCTCTTCAGGTATGGCCGAGATTGACCCAAGATCATACCGAAAACGGAGGTAAGCGTTGAAGAGCAGTCGGACTGGAAGCAAATAGCGGTATTCGATGTTCAAGAGGAAGAGTTGACGGCCCCGACGATCATCCTCGCGGGTGCCGAAAAACGCCTCCCTCCCTCCCAACCTAAATTGTTGACCAAGTGGCAGCGTTCTGTCTGCAAAACCGAT
>CAYPVN010000166.1:0-4217 GCA_964414155.1 uncultured Chitinophagales bacterium | reverse complement strand
CGTTACACAGATGCCAGCGATCTGAACCGGCTGCTACGGGATGAGTTACAGCGTCAGTTCGACAATGGCTCTGAGCAGATTGGCTCGGTCGCGACGCTTTTAAGTCCACCACATGTGATAATGGTCGTCGGCATCAACGGAGTTGGGAAGACGACGACGATCGGCAAGCTGGCGCATAACTACATCAAGGATGGGAAGACGGTTGTCATTGCTGCTGCGGATACGTTTCGGGCGGCGGCTAATGAGCAGTTGGAAATCTGGGCACGGCGTGCCGGCGCAGACATCATTCAACAAGCTCGGGGCTCGGATCCTGCCGCGGTTGCCTTCGATGCGGTGAAGTCTGCAACGTCGAAGGGAACAGATGTCGTCATCATCGATACTGCGGGACGTCTTCACACCAAGGTCAATTTGATGGAGGAGTTGAAAAAGATCCGGCGCGTCGTTCAGAAACAGAAACCGGACGCTCCGCATGAAGTGCTGCTCGTGATCGATGCGAGCACTGGACAGAACGGTGTGCAGCAGGCAAAGCAGTTCGGCGCAGCGGTCGGTGTTACCGGCATCGTACTCACGAAACTCGACGGAACAGCCAAAGGCGGCATTGTTCTCGCCATCACCAAAGAGATGAACATCCCGGTCAAGTACATCGGCGTCGGTGAACAAATCGACGACCTGCAACCTTTTGATAAGAACAAATTTGTTGAAGCACTTTTTGAACAATGATGAGCTGCCACAAAGACTCTAAGTCACAAAGCAATAGAGCATTGCTATATTTTCTTTGAGTCGCTTCGCGTCTTTGTGTCTTCGTGGCTATTGTTAAGTCCTATGACCTCACGTCGCATACAAATCCTCCCCGAGCATATCGCCAACAAGATCGCGGCCGGCGAAGTCATCCAGCGACCGGACTCCGTGGTGAAGGAGCTGATCGAGAACTCCCTCGATGCGGGAGCGAAGAACATCGACATCATTATCAAAGAGGGTGGGAAGCAGCTGATCCAGGTTGTTGATGATGGGTTTGGAATGGATGAGCGTGATGCTGTCGAGTCGTTCTTGAGACACGCTACAAGTAAGATTGCAACGTATGAAGACCTCGAAGATATTCGCACATTTGGCTTCAGAGGGGAGGCGCTTGCCTCGATAGCGGCTGTCGCGCAAGTGACGATGAAAACGCGATGTACGGAGGATGAAGCTGCCGTTGTCGTGCAGATTGACGGGGGAGGATCCCCTCGCATAACTCGCGAAGGCCGCGGGCCCGGGACATCTCTGATCGTCCGCAATCTTTTCTACAATGTTCCTGCCCGCCGCAAGTTCCTGAAGAGCAATAACACCGAGTTCCGACACATCTACGACGCCGTGCAGCGGGCGGCCATCAGTCATCCTGAAGCTGCGTTCAGATTCACAAGTGACGATGAGATAATTCTTGATGCGAAGGCCGGCTCAATGCAGGAACGGATTCGAGAGGTATTCGGCGAGCGACAATTCGAGGGCTTGATCTGGACGGAAGAACAGTCGGACCCTCTCTCCATTTCCGGCTACATTGGGAAGCCAACCTTTGGACAAAAAAGCCGTGTCAATCAATATCTTTTCTTAAACGGTCGCTATATTGTAAACCGCAACATCAACCACGCAGTCTTTCGGGCATACGAACACTTGCTGATAAAGGGGACCTTTCCCTTTTTCGCCCTCTTCATTAAAATCGATCCGCGCCGGGTTGATGTGAACGTACATCCCTCCAAGCTCGAAGCAAAATTTGAAGATGAGCAGATGATCTACCGGTTTGTCTTCACTGTGGTCCGAAAATCCCTTGCGGCACACAACTTCATTCCCGCCGTATCGATACTTGAGGGGAGTGCGGAAGGAGGCTCCATCGGGCTTCGATTCACAGGCAGTCAACATCTGGGAGGTGAGAGACCGGGTACGGGAGGACTTGTCGACAGAAGTACCGGTGAGATTCTGCCGTTTACGCGTCCAGCGGCAAGGGGCAGCGACATTGCTGAGAGACTGCTGGGTTCCATTGAGGAGAAGTTTGCTTCGCAGGCAGGGGCGAGTGAGGTTTCTCCGGATGAACGTCCGGACACCGGTGTCAGGGCTCCGATCTGGCAACTTCACAACAAGTACCTGCTTTCACACGTTGGCGACGGATTGATGATCGTTGACCAGCATGCGGCTCATGAGCGGGTATTGTACGAGCGTGCAGTCAAGCGATTTGCCAGCGGCAATCCTTCCTCGCAGCAACTTCTCTTTCCTCAGACAATTCAACTTGTTCCCGGTGATTACTCCTTGCTGATGGAGTTGCTTCCACACTGTGAGCAGTTGGGATTCATTATAAAGCCCTTCGGCAAGAACACGATTGTCGTGGAAGGAGTCCCGCCTGACCTGAAGGCTGAGAAATCGGCGAAGATCGTTGAGGACCTTCTCACCCTCTACAAGGAGTACCAGCAGCACTCTCCGCTTGAGGTGCGCGATAATCTGGCGAAATCCTTTTCCTGCAAGGCTGCCGTCAAGGCCGGCGACAAGCTCAATGAACCTGAAATGCGCTCGCTTCTCGACCAACTCTTTGCGACCACGATTCCAAACGTCTGCCCGCACGGGAGACCTGTTGTGCTGAAGATCTCGATTGAGGAGTTGGACAGGAGGTTTGGAAGGACGTGAAGCCCTCTGGATCTTGTTCTTCTCCTGCAAAAGGTCCTTCACTATGGATGTCTCTGGCAGAGCGTGGGCATCGCTTCCTTGAAATTCACACCACAAATTCCTTTATTGACAATAGCATCATGTTCTTAAGGGTCAATTGATTCCACAACGGGAGAGGGAGTGAACCGGAACGGCATGGATCAGATCGAGCAAGAGAAAAAACCCTGGAAAGCGAAAGCTGTACGGGCCTCCCGCCAGATCCAGGCCAAGTTCACCACCGTCAGCGGCGAGCCCATCGAGCCTTTGTACACTCCCGATGACATTGCGGACATCAATTATCTGGCCGAGGTAGGCTTTCCCGGCGAGTACCCCTACACACGCGGTATCCACCACAATATGTACCGCGGCAAGCTCTGGACGATGCGCCAGTTTGCCGGGTTCGGGACACCTGAAGACACGAACGAACGCTACCATTATCTTCTCGAGCACGGTCAAACCGGACTCTCCGTTGCATTCGATCTGCCAACACTCATGGGCAGAGATTGCGATGAGTCCATATCGGAGGGGGAGGTGGGAATCTGCGGCGTTTCGGTAAGCTCGCTCGCTGATATGGAAGTCCTCTTCAAGGGAATTCGCCTGAAGGATGTCTCCACGTCGATGACGATCAACGCACCTGCCGCGATGTTACTCGCATTCTATATTGCCGTAGCCGAACAACAAGGAGCAAAGACTGAAAACCTGAAGGGGACGATTCAGGCCGACATTTTGAAGGAATACATCGCGCAGAAGGAGTGGATCTATCCTCCTCACCCATCGATGCGCATCATAACGGACATGATCGAGTATTGCAGCAGGGAGATGCCGCAATGGAATCCCATCTCGGTGAGCGGCTATCACATCCGTGAAGCAGGATCGACCGCTGTTCAGGAACTGGCATTTACCCTTGCAAATGGCTTCGCTTATGTTGATGCTGGTCTTCAACGCGGGATGGATGTAGATGATTTCGCTCCGCGACTCTCGTTCTTCTTCAACTCTCATCTCGACTTCTTCGAGGAAATTGCAAAATATCGGGCTGCCCGTCGCATCTGGGCTAAACGAATGAAAGACAAGTACGGTGCGAAGAATCCTCGTTCGCTCGCGCTTCGCTTCCACACGCAAACAGCAGGATGTACATTGACGGCGCAACAACCTGAGAATAACATTGTTCGTACAGCATTTCAGGCGCTTGCGGGTGTTCTTGGCGGTACACAGTCCCTTCATACCAATTCCATGGATGAGACACTCGCTCTTCCCTCCGAAAAGGCTGTGAAGATCGCTCTTCGCACGCAGCAGATCATTGCCTACGAAACGGGTGTCACCAACACCGTTGATCCGCTCGGCGGCAGTTATTTCGTAGAGGCGTTGACGACGAGGATGGAGCAGGAGGCAGAGGCATACTTTGAGAAGATCAAAGCGCTTGGCGGAGTGATTCCTGCAATCGAAGCGGGATTCTTCCAGCGGGAGATTGCGGAGGCCGCGTATCGTTATCAGATGGAGCTTGATAAGAAGGAGAAGATCATCGTTGGCGTGAATGAGTTCGTTGAGGAAGA
>CAYPVN010000165.1:0-4254 GCA_964414155.1 uncultured Chitinophagales bacterium | reverse complement strand
CAGAAGCCTTCGATCTCGTCACTCAGGACCATCGCACTTGCATTTGCGATTGATTCCTCCAGCGGCATGCGCTTTCCGCTGGCGATGGTTCGTATCATGTACGTCGGCTGCCCATCCGCAAGTTTGTACTGCCGCTGCATGCGTGCGGCAAGTGAATCGACAACGTCGCCTGTCTGATCGATAACGCCGATGATCTTCGTCTGCTTGTCCTCCTGACCCACGAAAAGGCCGGGCAGTATCCCCATGGCGACCATGATCATCGGTGTCACGAAAAGGCCGATGAGGAACGCCTTGCTCTTCAGCTTCTCAAGATACTCCCATCGGGCGACCACAAGGCTCTTCATCATGAGGGGGTGCCCTGTTTTTGTGGAATCGGGTGACTCTCCAACCCTCCGACCGTTTGGATGAATATCGACTCGAGCGAGGGTTCGCGCAGTTCCACCTTGCGCAGTTCGAGCCTGTTCATCGTCTGCGCCATCAAGGAGCGCATGCTTGCACCTTCGGCAAGCTCAATCTCGGCAGCATTCTGGTAAATGATTGCACTGCGAACACCCGCCAGAGAATTCAGAAAATCCCCATCGCCTTCGTATTCAAGGTAGACGGAATTCCGCCCGTATCGCTTCTTCACATCCTTCACCGTCCCGCTGAGGACGACTTTGCCTCGATGAATGAGACAGAGCGTATCACTGAGTTTTTCCGCCTGATCCATCTGATGGGTCGAAAACACAACGGCCTTTGAATGTTCCTTCAGTTCGAGGAAGACATCGCGGAACAGGATTTGATTGACAGGATCAAGGCCGCTGAACGGCTCATCAAGAATGATGAGCTGCGGATCGTGAATGATGGCAATGATGAACTGAACCTTCTGCTGGTTTCCCTTTGAAAGCTCTTCCAGCCTTCTGTCTTTGGACGAGAGCAGGTTGAAACGCTGGAGCCAGCGGTACGCCTCTGCTTTCGCAGGGCCTCGTTGCATCCCCCGAAGTTCAGCGAAGTAGAGAATCGTATCGAGCAGCCGGTTCTTCTTGTAGAGGCCCCGTTCTTCGGGAAGGTAGCCGATGGTATTCCTGGTTTGGTCCGAGAACTTCCGCCCATCGTATGTTATTTCACCCGCATCCGGCCTGAGGATGTTGAGAATCATCCTGAGAGTGGTTGTCTTGCCGGCCCCGTTCGGACCGAGAAGGCCGAGGATTTCCCCACGGCGGACCTCAAAGGACACTGAATCAACGGCAAGAACGGAAGAAAAGTGTTTGCGGAGATGGTGTGCGCTCAGCATGGGGAATGATCGGGCTCTATGGCGTCAACCGATAGATCATCCTTGCGAACGGAATTGTTTCCCGGACGTGGTCGAGCCCGCAAATCCATGAGACGGTCCGCTCGACGCCGAGGCCGAAGCCAGAATGCGGCACCGAACCGTAACGGCGCAGGTCAAGATACCATTCGAATGCTTCCTGGGGAAGATTGTGTTCCTTAATGCGCTCGAGAAGAAGATCGAGATCGTCTTCGCGCTGACTGCCGCCGATAATCTCGCCGTACCCTTCCGGCGCGAGCACGTCCACGGCGAGTGCGAGCTTCGGATTTTCAGGATCGCGCTTCATGTAGAACGCCTTGATCTCCGCAGGATAGTGATGAACCATGACCGGGCGATCGAACTCCTCGGAGACGACTGTCTCATCCGTCCCACCGAGGTCGCCGCCCCACTGAAAATCGATCCCCTTCTTCTTCAGAATATCCACCGCCTCGTCATATGTGATGCGAGGAAGAGGCTTTTTCACATTCTGCAGAAACTGGATATTCCGCTCGAGCGTCTTCAACTCCGGCATCCGGTTTTTCAAAACTGACTGAACAATGTGCTCAAGAAATTCCTCCGCCAAATCCATATTGTCGTTCAGATCACTGAAGGCCACTTCCGGTTCCACCATCCAGAACTCAGTCAAATGCCGACGTGTCTTGGATTTCTCCGCCCTGAAGGTTGGCCCGAACACGTAGACTTTCCCGAAGGCCATTGCCCCAGCCTCACCGTACAGTTGTCCCGACTGAGTCAGGTATGCCTTTCCAAGGTCAAAGTAATCCGTCTCGAAGAGCGTTGAGGTTCCCTCGCATGCGGCAGGAGTGAAGATCGGCGCATCGAGCAACAGGAAGCCGCGGCCATCGAAGAATTCCCGGATAGCCCTGATAATCTCGTGACGGATACGCAGAATGGCGTGCTGCCTGCTGGAGCGGAGCCAGAGATGCCGGCGGTCCATCAGGAATTCCACCCCATGTTCTTTCGGTGTAATCGGGTATTCCTTGGCGACATTGATGATTTCGATGTCCGAGACCTCAAGCTCGAAACCACCAGGGGCACGATCCTCTTTTCGTACCTTGCCGGTCATCTGGAATGACGACTCCTGCGTGAGTTCATCGAACTTCGCGAGGGCTTCGTCGCTCAGAACGCCCTTTACCAGCACCCCCTGAACGAGGCCGGTGCCATCGCGCATGACCAGAAACTTGATTCTGCCGCTTGATCGCTTGTTGTAGAGCCACCCCTTAAGAGAGACCTCCTCCCCAACATGTGCCGACAAGTTTTCAATATAGACGGGAACCATGAATCCTCTTCAACCATGACATGAGCTAAAACGTGGAAATTCAGTGAGTCAATATAGGAAAGAATTGGAAGAGGGTCAATAAAGCTAAGTACCATGCGCGGCCGTTATCTGCGGCCGGGTATATCACCCACCCAAGTCAAACCCGATCGGATTTGACATTCTCCGGGTTCTCTTCATCAATCGCGCACTGCAAGCGTCACAAAATACCACCACACCCTCGAGTAGTCCCATGATTGAAGACGACTTGAGCGACGGTGAGGTTCTGGTCAATCATACTTCACGCACCAACCCTCCTCACAGCCCGCAAGAAGCTGAAGCAGGGCAGGCATCCTTACCGTGGCCAGAGCCCCGCCTACGCAAAGAGCGCTACGGCGGGCAGGCCTGCCAAGGGATGAAGCACAGCGGGCAAGCAACCTCAGCTAGGCCAAAGCCAACCAAAGACTCCGGCTGTCAGCAGGCCGTACACGAGGCCGTCAAATGTGTTGCGCAAGCTTCTTCCCAATGACCTCCTGTACCAAATAGTCTCCTGCCATCCGGCGACTGCATAGCATGCGAACGCGGTGACCCCGGCAAAACGAAACACGTGAAGATACTCGGCTCCCGGTCCCAACGCGCGGCCGGCAACATATGCAGCAAAGATCCCCACGACCATGCAGTACACAAACCACTGCACGAGATTCTTCGTCATCGAAGGACGGCCGCTTGGCCAAACCGCCATCGTCAGGGCTGGTCCTTTGATCATTTTTTCCTGGAACTCCGGCGACTTGAAGGCCTTCGGACTATCGCACCGCGGGACTAGATATTCACCGGGCGGGATGTTGAATGCACGCAAAGCATCCATCAGCTTGTTTTCCTCCGGCGCTTTGCTGAAATCATTGAAATGGTAACCTAAGAACATGTGGATAATGGAACTGGCAGCGAAGACGATCACCGCCGAGAGCAGGATCGGCAGCCAGAGCGACATGATGGGAACCATGGGAACCTCTAATTGAAAGTGATTGAATAGTGGAATGTATAGCGAAGATTGGCGGAAAAAGCAAGGGCTCGGTTCGAAGTCAGGACATCGCCAGCATTCGCTGGATGGGCAGAAGAGCTTTTTGCATGATCTCCGGGTCGATCGTTATTTCAGGCGTGCGATCCCTCATGCAGAGATACAGCTTCTCCATGGTGTTGAGCTTCATGTAGGGACATTCGTTGCAAGAGCAGGCTTCCTCGGGCGGGGCCGGGATGAATTTTTTATCGGGAGCATACTTCTCCATCTGGTGGAGAATCCCAACCTCCGTGGCAACGATGAATTCTTTCGCTTCACTGGTCTGGACGTGTTTCAGAAGACCGCTGGTTGACGCAATGAACCGGGCCCGCTCGAGGACCGGCTCTTCACACTCGGGGTGAGCTATGAGCTCGGCCTCAGGATGTTCAAGCTGTAATTGGATGATCTTCCTCAGGCTAAACGTTTCGTGCACAATACATGAACCATCCCACAATAACATATCCCTTTCGGTTCTCTTCACGAGAAAGCGACCAAGGTTTCTGTCGGGTGCGAAGAAGATGGGCTTGTCCCTTGGAATCTGTCGTATGATCTTCTCTGCATTGCTCGATGTGCAGATGATGTCGCTTGCCGCTTTCACCGCCGCCGAGCAATTGATGTAGGTGATTGATACATGCTCCG
>CAYPVN010000164.1:0-4279 GCA_964414155.1 uncultured Chitinophagales bacterium | reverse complement strand
TCTTGAAGAGACCACCGTCTGCGTTCCCCGCAAAGATCGTGTTCGCGTCAGGCTTAAGGAACTTGAGCACCTGCGTGTTGATGTAGCCGGTGTTCTTTTCGACCCAGGTACCACCAAGGTCTGTTGACCGATACACGCCTCCCTTGTCACCATTGTTTCCCATCCCGACAAAGAGCGTTGTTCCAAGGACACCGAGTGAGCGTGTGTTGTTCGTCGGAGGGATGCCAGTATTGGCCGGGTTCCAAGTTAGTCCGGCATCTGTCGATCGCATGACGCCACCGAGAGTGGCCTCGAACGCATCAGTCCCGATCACGGCTAGGGCGAGAACAATGTCGATTTGTCCTCCACCCCAAGTGTTTCCGTTATCTGTCGAGCGGAACACCCCGGCATTCTGTGTCCCTGCCAGAAGGACTCCGTTCACTACGGCCAGGGTATTCACAAATGGACTTGTGAGCCCGGAGTTGGTCTGGATCCAACTATCTCCATTATTCGTCGAGCGATATACACCACCGGAGCTTGTGCCGGCAAAGATTGTTGAACCAATCGCAGCAAATGAAGACACACCAAAGGCATTGTCTCCGAGACCCACAGTATCGAGCTCCCAATTGTTCCCTGCATTTGTGGAACGGTAGAGTCCGAAGCCTGTGCCGGCAAAGATTGAAGAGTTGAAGACGAAAACAGCCGGCACTGTGGTGCTGGGAATTCCACTTCCCGACAACGACCATGTATCTCCGCCATTCGTTGATTTGTACACGCGTGAGGAAAGTCCGGCGTACATTACCGCACCGTCAACCGCTAACGAGCGGACCTGAGTTCCGTTCGGCAGTCCGGTTCCCGCCCAACTCCAGTTGTCGCCACTATTGGTGGAGCGGAACACCCCGCCTGCAAACGAACCAGCATAGATGGTCGACCCTACGGTGACGAACGACATGGGATAGCCCCCTTCGGGACCGTTTGTCTGGGTCCACTGTGCAACTGCCTGGTTTGCCAGCAACAGGATTCCAGGAATGAACAGAATACACATTCTTAACATGGAATAGTTCTCCCTAAGAGTGAAAATGAAATGAGGTCGTGTGAAAGATCGGGCCGAAGAAATCGGTGCAGAGTTCATTCCTCCCTCAGTGGTGTGCGAAAATACTGTTCGAGTGAAAAGCGAAGGCTGTGGGAATAGAACAAAACAAGCGACCCGAGGATCATGGCAATATTCTCGCCCACCTTATACCAGCCAACCTTGCCCACGCTTGGATCCTGCGTGAAGCAGCCGCAGGAGATATCCAGGCCACGCAACACGGCGGATACCACTCCTCCGGTGAAGACCACAAGCATGATGAGAATGAGCAGCGAGCTTCCGCGTGAGAATATGCCGAAGAGTATTGCCAGACCCGATAGCAATTCAATCCAGGGAAGATACGTTGCGACCGTCAGCGCAGTCGTTGGCGAGATCAATTTATAGTTGCCGATCGAGGTCGAGAATGCGGCAGGGTCAGCCATTTTCTCGATGCTGGCGATAACAAAGATGAAACCGAGAACGATCCGCAACGCAAGTATGAGATAATCGTTGGAAAGAAGGGTCTTCATTATTTCTCCGTTGGGTTATCGTGCATCTGCCATTCAGTCCAGCCCCCAAAAAATATTTTTACATCCGTAAAGCCTGCTGCGCTGAATTTCTTGGCGAGCTCAACGCTGGAGTTGCATTCCGCCCCGTCGCAGTAGACGATGAGCATCTTGTCCTTCGGCCAACCGGCGTATGCGTTCGCATGGGTCTCAAATTCCTTGAGGGGGAGATTAACAGCCCCCTTGATATGCCCAAGACCGTAATCGTACTCATGGCGGGCATCGACGAACATCCCTTGGTTTGCGGTGTAAAATGCAAGCGCCTCTTCATGGGTAATGAAAGTAGGTGGAACTTCATTGACTGGGGATGCAGTTGAGTCTTTGGCAGCCGGCGTACCGAATAGCCCTTTTCCCAGCAAGGCGTTGTACGCGGTACTCAGGAGGACTGCCGCAAGAACTACGAATGCTGCTTCGCGGATTGCCATAGTATGGTTTCTGTGATTATCGTTTGCGGGGAATTTTCTCGTCCCGCATGGCTGCGTTATATGCAAATGCAGCCATGCAAACGGCGCCCTGTTTCAGATCGTCTTCGATTGCCCGGTCATATAGGTCCATGGTCGAGTGCCAGGTGCTTGAAAAATACTCTATGTCATCCTGAATGAACTGAAACGCCGGCAGGCCAATTGCATCGAACTGCGTATGATCGGTCGAGCCGGTGCCGGCTTGCGTCAACGTATAAGATCCTAATGGGTCGAGAGCATAAAACCACTTGCGAAAAATTGGCCTTACCGCATCGTTTCCCTCAAGGAATACGCCTCTGAATTTGCCCGTTCCATTGTCGTCGTTGAAGTAGACGGAGAAGTTCTCTCCGGCCGCCGTCAGCACAGGCTCGTCGTCATCACCTGTAGCTGCCTTCTGGATGAAGTGCCTCCTGACGTATGCCCTTGAACCGAACTCGCCTTGTTCCTCGCCGCCCCACAAAGCAATGCGGATGGTCCGGCGAGGCTTCAGATCGAGAGTCTTGAGTATGCGCATTGTCTCCATGCAAACGGCGACACCGGTGCCGTTGTCGGTGGCCCCTGTTGCTCCATGCCATGAATCAAGATGGGCTCCGATCATGACCAGCTCGTGCTTGAGATCGGTGCCCGGGATCTCAGCAATCACATTATATCCTGAATCCTCCTTGAAAAACTTCACCTCAAGATTCATTTCCATGCGGAGGCGCTCCCCTTTCTGAATCATGCGCACCATGCGGTTGTAATGTTCCACAGCCACTTCGATTTGAGGAAGAATCTTGGGAGCCTTCGCGTCCCATGATCGGAGGCGCCTCGTAAGGAGTGTATCCGGAGGTGTGGGGACGGTTGCCGATAAGACCGAGATACTTCCGCCATCAAAACTTGCCGCCGAAAGCAGACCAAGAGCACCTTCCTCGCGACACATTTCCAGTTTCTTGAACTCACGTTGTGCCCTTCCCTTGGCGCCAGGCAGAGTCGGCTGTTTTCCGAGCGCGCGGGAAGATTCTGTGTTGGCAAGTTCAAGTAGTTGGGGGTCGGTGTAACGCAGCGCCTCGTTTTCGAAATTGAGCTTTACAGGTCGTGCTGCTGTCGTGAGTAGGAACTTCCCCTTCAGCGTGCCGCGGAAGGTTTCCAGCGCGCTGTCCGTCGCAGCATTCATCAAGATAACGTCACCGGTTACCGTGCCGTTTGTTCCGGGTGACCATGCTCTCGGGAATGAGAGAAGCGGGAATACCTGCTCGCCGATGACGTGCGCCGAATACCGTTCAAGCTCCCATCCGCGTCCGAACGGCCCCCAACCCTCGAGATGTGCATTCTCCACACCCCACGATGACAGCTTGGTCATCGCCCACTCTGCTGCCCGCTTGAAACCCGGAGATGCGGTGAGTCGCGGGCCATATACATCAGCAATGTAACTCAAGAGCTCCATAATCTGGGACCGCTGCGTTCCCTCCTCCAATATCTGTGCGATCGCTGCGGAATCAACCGTTTCTCCCCTGCTCTTTTCTTGAGCATTCGCTCCACAGAAGGAGATGATCTGCAAGATTACGGTAAGCACGACGATACGAGACACGGCTGATCCTCTTGAGTATGGGTGAACTTAAGTTATGCTGGTCGTCTCTAATTCAACATTTCAAAGCTATGATTGAGTTTGTTGAGCGTTCTGTCAAAATGCTCCAGCTTTTCTTTTTCCTTTTCGACCACATCCTTCGGCGCCTTCTCCACGAAGCTTGCATTGTCAAGCTTGCTGCGGATGCCTCTCAACAGTCCGTTGATCCGGTCGATCTCCTTTTGTAGCCGGGCTTTTTCCACGGCAATGTCAATGACGCCCTCAAGGGGGACCAAGATCTCCTCTCCATCCACAACCGCGCTGGCGGAGAGCCGTGGCCTCGCATTACCTTCCAGAAATGTCAACGATGTAACTCTTGCCATCCGTTGGAGATAGCCGTCGTATCGGCTCACACTCGCGGCTTCCCGAGCCGGGCTTAGTTTTACCGCGACGGAGATTTCGCGTGAAGGCGGGATTCCCATCTCGCCGCGAATGTTCCGCAACGCTTCAATTACATGCTGGACAAAAAGCATTTCCTGCTCGACCTGCTGGTTGATGAGCTTTGGATCTGGCTCAAGCAGCCGGGCATGCATGATTGTCGCCAGCGGGGGACGCTTCCGGATGCTTTGCCAGAGTTCTTCTGTCACGAATGGCATGAACG
>CAYPVN010000163.1:0-4308 GCA_964414155.1 uncultured Chitinophagales bacterium | reverse complement strand
GTTCTGGCCGGACGATCTCGCGCTCCTGTACGTCCATCGGGCAATGACCAGGGATTGGCAAGTCGTAATGATACCGATGTGGAAAATGGCAACGGCCGCTGTCGCTCTTGTTCTTGTTTCCATCGCAGTCCTCCGAAAAGCACGGAGATATCCACATCTCACCGTCGGATGGTTCTGGTACGTCGGCACACTCGTCCCTGTGATTGGTTTGGTCCAGGTGGGGGAGCAGGCAATGGCCGACCGGTACACCTACGTTCCTCTTATTGGTTTGTTCATCATGATTGCCTGGGGTGGCGAAGCTCTCCTGAAACGCTTTCGCATCAAGAAGGCGCCGGCTTTCGTTCTTGCAGGCCTTGTGCTGGCAGTGCTGTCTCTTGTCAGTTGGCGACAGATTGGTTATTGGAGAAACAGCGTGACAATTTTTGAAAATACAATCCGTGCAACTGATGTCAATCCCGTAGCGCACTACAATCTTGCATATGCCCTTCACATGCAAGGCAAGGTAAGCGAAGCGCTGCCGCATTACGAGGAAGCCTTGCGAATTGTTCCCTTCTACAAAGAAGCATACACCATGTACTCGCTTGCTCTCCAAACTCAGGGTGAAAATACGAGACTCGGTGAAGCGAAGAGCAATTATGGCACATCGTTGGGCAAACAGGGAAGGTTTGCCGAAGCAGAGGCACTCTTAAATGAAGCACTACGACTCAACCCTACGCTTGTCGATGCATACTCCAACCTTGGCATTGTGCTGGCCATGCAAGGAAAGATGCAGGAGGCCCGCTATTATTTTACAGAGGCAATCCGTTTGAATCCAAATCACTCTACCGCGCATTACAACCTCGGCCTCGTTCTCGCCGCTGAAGGAAATCTAAAGCAAGCAATCTCACATTACACCGAAGCGCTCCGCCTGAATCCCGGTTACGCCGATGCCCGGACTGCCCTCATTAGGGCGCAGCAGACTCTCAGATAGCCCTTCTCCTTACTCGACTTTTATTGTTGAGTGATCGTCGGGAATTGTGTATCTTTATTCCCAATTGTCCATTGACTTTACGTATTCCCTGTTCCATATTTCTTAATCTGTAGCGAATTCATGAATGATGTTACCCAAAAACCGGACTTATCCGCATTACGGATAAGCCATGACAAGAAAGAACCCTCGGGCAAGAGCGCCGGGGCAAGAAAATACATTCTTCCACTTGGCCTTGTGTTGCTGTTGGTGGTCGCATACTTTCTTGTCAGAAATCAGTTCGCCGCAGCTATTGAGGTTGAGACCGCTACCGTATCACTGACTTCCCCATCGCAGGCAAACTCGATTCTTAACGCGAGTGGCTATGTCGTAGCTCAACAGAAGGCTTCCGTCGCCTCCAAAGGGACGGGACGCCTGGAATATCTCGGCGTGGAAGAAGGTGATCGAGTGACGAAGGGACAAATCATCGCGCGCTTGGAAGACGCCGATGTGAAGGCGGCGCTCGAGAGGGCTCAAGCCGACCTACTACTTGCACAAGCGGACAATGATGATGCGCGGCTGGCACTTGAGAGACAACGGACGCTGTATGCATCGGGTCTCACGTCAAAAGCAGACCTGGACGCTGCAGAGGCACGATACAAGCGAGTTCAAGCTTCGATCAAATCGGCTGAGGCAGCTGTGACAGGCGCTGAGGTCAGTCTGGAAAATACGCGCATCCGCGCACCATTCGACGGCACTGTGCTTACCAAAGATGCTGATGTTGGTGAAGTGGTTGCCCCGTTTGCATCTTCTGCCAGCTCCCGCGGAGCCGTTGTTACCATTGCCGACATGTCCTCTCTGGAGGTCGAGGCCGATGTGTCCGAATCGAACATCACCCGTGTCAGCACCGGACAACCATGCGAGATCGTGCTTGATGCCTATCCCGAAAAACGCTATGCGGGATATGTTCACAAGATTGTACCGACTGCCGACCGCGCCAAAGCCACTGTGCTAACAAAGGTCCGCTTTCGCGAGCGTGATGACCGTGTTCTGCCGGAGATGAGCGCAAAAGTTTCCTTCCTGTCAAAGGAAATCGACAGCGAGCAGGCCAACGCCCCGCCGAAGCTCACACTTCCTGAGGATGCGCTCATTACGCGTGATGGTCAAACTGTGGTTTTTCTTCTGCGTGAACAAACCGTGAAGGAGACCCCGGTGAGAACGGGGATTCGTATCGGTAATCGGATGGAGATTCTGGAAGGCCTGCAACAAGGAGACCTGGTTGTCGTAAAACCGGGCAGTGATCTTTCAACCGGCACAAAGATCAAGACAAGAAACTAGTTCGTTCACCACACATTGAAAGCAGAGTATTTTCCATGGCATCACTCATCGAGGTAACAAATGTTTCAAAAGCGTACCATCGCGACAGCATGGAGATTCCCGTTCTTACAAATATCTCGCTCTCGGTTCCACTGGGCGAATTCCTTGCGCTCATGGGGCCATCGGGATCTGGCAAGACTACACTGCTGAACCTGATCGCAGGAATCGATCGGCCAAATTCGGGGCAAGTTATTGTTGATGGTGTAGATATTGGAACGCTTGGCGAGTCGGAGCTGGCTGTCTGGCGGTCCCGTCATGTCGGCTTCATATTTCAGTTCTATAATTTACTCCCAGTTCTTACTGCATATGAAAATGTTGAGCTGCCGTTGCTGTTGACGAACCTATCCAAGAAAGAAAAGAAGGAGCACGTCGAGGCAACGCTCTCTCTCGTGGGGCTTGCTGACAGGATGGAACACTACCCAAAACAATTATCCGGCGGACAGGAGCAAAGAGTTGCCATAGCGCGGGCAATCGTCACCGATCCAACCATCGTCGTTGCGGACGAGCCGACGGGAGACCTCGACAAAGTTTCAGCCAGCGAGATCATGAATCTCCTGGAGAGATTGAACAACGAATACAAGAAGACCATTGTCATGGTGACACACGACCCGCGAGCGGCTGAGAAGGCGCACAAGGTCCGAAATCTCGATAAGGGTGAACTAACGTAGGCTTTCCACCATGCACATCTTCAAACTCATACTGAAGAACGCGACGCGGCATAAGCTCCGCACATTTCTCACCGTTGCAGGCATCAGCATCGCGGTAATGTCGTTCGGGTTCCTTCGGACAATCGTGACGGCATGGTCTGCGGGCGTTGAAGCCTCTGCGGCCAACCGGATGATCACGCGTCATGCAGTCTCGTTTATTTTCCCATTGCCTCTCTCCTACCGGGATCAGATTGCCAAGATTCCCGGTGTTGACGAGGTCTCGTTTGCAAATTGGTTCGGCGGTGTGTACAAAGACCCGGCAGATTGGAAAAACTTCTTCCCGCGCATTGCCATTGACCCTGAGACCTATTTTGATCTCTATCCTGAATTCATCCTTTCCTCCGACGATTTAGCAGCGTTCCGGAAAGAGAGAAACTCTTGCGTCATCGGGGAAAAGCTGGCGCGGGAACATGGTTTTCAACGAGGTGACATCATCGGGGTTGAGGGAGATATCTACCCTGGGAAATGGGATTTTGTCGTTCGCGGAATCTACAAGGGCAAGGATGCTACGGTGGACGAAACGCAGATGCTTTTCCAATGGAAGTACCTTGACGAGCAAGTTGGCCAAACTCAACCCCGGCGTCAGGGAAATGTCGGCTGGTATATCATGAAGGTGCAGAACCCAAACGACATGCCAAAAGTCTCCAAGGCGGTAGACGCGATGTACTTGAATTCCCGGGCAGGCACTAAAACCGAGACAGAAAAGGAATTTCAACAAAGCTTCGTTTCCATGTCGAGCGCCATCATTACCTCACTTGAAGCGGTCTCGTACGTCATCATCGGCATCATACTTCTCGTTCTTGCGAACACCATTGTCATGGCGGCACGGGAGCGCATGCGAGAGTATTCCGTGCTGAGGACGCTGGGCTTTTCGTCGTGGCACATCGCAAGCCTGATCGGCGGGGAATCCATGCTTCTGGCATGTACCGGTGGGGCAATCGGTCTCGCCTTGACGTTCCCCGTAGCAGGAGGATTCGCCAAGGCATTCCCAACATTCTTCCCGATCTTCAACGTTGAAACGATTACAATCGTGCTTGCTGTTTCTGTGGCTTTGCTCTCCGGGGTGGTTGCCGCAACGTTCCCAACAGTGAAGGCCCTCAGAACGAAAATTGTTGATGGTCTTAGAGCGATAGGATAATGCTATGAAAATTCCTTTTTCCTACATCTGGCGAAGCCTCTGGACACGGCGCCTGACGACCGTCCTGACCCTTGGAGGGATTGCACTCGTTGTTTTTGTTTTCGCGGCTGTGCTGATGCTTGCCCATGGTTTGGAAGTCG
>CAYPVN010000162.1:0-4344 GCA_964414155.1 uncultured Chitinophagales bacterium | reverse complement strand
GTGCAAAAGCGAAGGGGTTTACCACGGCCGTGTTTGACATGAATATGCACTACCGTCCGACGATGAACGTCCAACTGCGCCCTACACAAGATGGCGGCCGCGGGTACTATGTAACCGGTCATCACGAGATTATGATCCCGCTGCTCGCTGCGGTCATCAAAGCGAAAATGAAGTAATGTCCACAATGCGAACACCCCACCAGTTTTCAACCCGATCCCCCTTCGATAGATGATAGAACCACGGGAATTATAGTGGAAGAGAACCAACTGCAGGAACAACTATTGCCGGAAACCCCGGATTCGTTTCTGCGTCGGATGCCTCCGATCCCGTTTGCAATTCTGTCACTCTCTCTTGTGTTTTTTACGTATCAAATAGTCGGCGGCATCATCACGTTCTTTCTGTTCAGTGCGAAGGTGAACGAAGAGAACGTGCAGCTTGTCCGCTGGTCGACATTGGTGGGGCAACTGCTGTTAATCCTTGTCCCGACAGTCCTCCTCGCGAGGGCGCGGCATGGTGATTCCAAGAGTTTCTTCCGAATAAAGTTCCCGGATGCCCAACTAGTATTGCTATCGTGGGTAGGGGTCTTTGCACTTCAACAGGTCCTTCAGGGATACATGATGCTGCAGGATTGGATTCCTCTTCCAGCGGATGTGCAAGAGTTTGTCCGTCAAATCAAGAACCTTTTTGAAGAGATGTACAAGATTCTCATCACGGCGCACTCGCCTGCCGAATTCATCTTTGTTGTACTTGTTGTTGCGCTCACTCCGGCGATCTGTGAGGAAATGCTGTTCCGCGGTCTGATTCAAAGAAACCTCGAAGGCGCGTCAACCGGTTTCCGGGCGGCGGTAATCGGGGGAGTCATCTTTGGCCTTTATCATCTTAATCCATTCTCGTTCGTTGCTCTTGCGGTCCTCGGTATTTACTTTGGTTTTCTTGTCTATCGTTCGAACAACCTCTCCATTGCTATCTTCGCTCATTTCTTCAATAATTTTGTTGCATGTCTGGCTGTGTATCTCCATTTGAATGACGATTTCATAGCCATTGCACCCGGCGGCGAGCCGAGTTCTGCACAGTTGTTTGTCAACTATAGCGGCTTCGGGCTGGTATTTCTTGTTGCAACTTATTACTTTGTTAAAGGAACAAAGCCCACCCTTGCTTCTGAAGGATGAGGAGGAAACCATGCCCTATTGCACAGAATGCGGCTACGAATACGCCCCGGGAGTTCTTGTCTGTCCTGATTGTCAGGCTCCGCTTGCAGAAGGCAATCTGACACCGTGTGAATCGTGTGAAGAACTCATTGATCTGGCGGCGAGCTTCTGCCGGCATTGCGGAGTTTATAAGCCTGTCGGTGTTCAATCGACGAAGGCCGTCTGTGAAAAACATGCGGATCGAAAGCTACTTGGCCGCTGTGTTTTCTGCGGCAAGTTCGTTTGCGACGAATGTGCTGTCCGGAAGTACAGGAGGATCTTTTGCGATAATGACGAGCATGTGAAGATGATGTCCGATTGGGTTGCCGCCTTTACAACAGGCACACAATACGAGGCACAAATGATCAAAGCAAACCTCGAAGGTGCAGGTATTCCAACAATGGTTTTCTCGCAGAGCGACCGGATGTACTATACAACCGTCGGCGATCTGGCAGTAACGGAAGTCATGGTCCCGAAGCAGATGCTCGACGACGCCAGACAGTATTTGAACGCAATGGATCAGGAGTGCCCCGAAGATCAGCCGGAAGCATAACACACCATCTGAAATCTCCCTTTGAGCAACCTCACGCTCCGGATACTTGTTGCGGCCGTCGCAATTCCTCTGATCCTTCTGCTGAGTATAGTGGGAGGATACCCTTTCTTTTCATTTGTCGCGGTAATTTCCGGCATTGTGCTGTTCGAATTCTATGGGCTCGCGAAAGCAAAAGGGATTAACCCACATGTTGTCGTAGGTACCGTATTCGGGCTTTGTATCAATGCGGTGTTTATTTTTGATAGATTGAAGTATGCTGTTCTTGCCGCATTTGAGCCGGCAGGCGTGGCCATCCCGCTGCCGACAATGGCACAGCTCCTGCTAATCGTGATGCTGGTTTTTGTGCCGCTCGTTCTGATGGTGGAATTATTCAGGAAAAAAGATTCTGCGTTGTTGAATGTTGGCATGACGATCCTGGGTGTGTGTTATGTGTCGCTGTTTCTTGGTTCGCTAATTGGGTTGCGTGAGCTTTTTGTTCCGGGAGATTTTCCGGTCTATAGATATTTCGATGTCATCGGCGTACATGTACCGCAGGATGTTGTCGCAACGGTTGATCGATGGGGAGGTTTAACTACAGCAACGGTGTTCGCGTCGATCTGGCTATGTGACTCAGCGGCCTATTTTGCTGGCCTTGGGTTTGGCAAGCATAAGCTATTCGAGAGAGTCAGCCCGAACAAAACATGGGAGGGCGCAATTGCCGGATTTGTGGTAGCCGTAGCGTCATTCGTGGTTGCAAAGATGCTGCTGCTTGAATATATGACGATGCCTTCTGCAATTATCTGTGGATGTATAGTGGGGGTATTCGGTCAGATCGGGGATATGGTCGAGTCGCTCCTCAAGCGCGATGCAGGAGTGAAGGACTCGTCGTCGCTTATCCCGGGTCATGGTGGCATGCTCGACAGATTCGACAGTCTGATATTTGTTTCGCCGTTGATTTATCTCTACCTTGATTTCGTCGTATTCTAATAGAAAATGAAAACACAAGACAAACACAGGGTTCACGTTATTACAATGGGTTGCGCCAAGAATGTCGTCGATTCCGAACGCTTGATGGCGCAGCTTCAGTTGAGCAACGTCGAAGTCACTCCTTCCATCGAGTTGGCCGACGTAGCTGTTATCAACACATGCGGCTTCATCGATGCAGCGAAGCAAGAATCCATTGACATGATTATCGAAACAGCCAAACGCAAGGGGGGAGGCAGATTGAAGAAGGTGTACGCCATGGGTTGCCTTTCCGAACGGTATCGGGAAGAGCTGGTGAAGGAAATACCCGAGGTGGACAGGTTCTTTGGTTCCAATGAGATGCACAATGTGGTAACCGAACTTGGTGCTGAGTATAAGTATGAATTGCTTGGTGAGCGCGCACTAACGACCCCTCAACACTACGCATATCTTAAGATCTCTGAGGGGTGTGACAATCCCTGCTCCTTCTGCGCAATCCCGATCATGCGAGGGGAACATGTAAGTAGACCCGAAGAGGAGATCGTTGCAGAGGTGAAACTGCTTGCCGCCAAGGGCGTACAAGAAGTGGTGGTCATTGGGCAGGACACAACGTATTACGGATTGGATATCGATGGAAAGCGTCGGCTGCCGCACCTGCTCGAACAAATCGCTGACGTGCAGGGTATCCGCTGGGTTCGGCTGATGTACGCGTATCCTGCGAAGTTTCCACGGGAGGTACTTCAGGTCATTGCGCAGCATCCCAACATCTGCAAGTACATTGATATGCCGGTACAGCATGTCGCTGATGAAGTCCTGCGCTCGATGCAGCGGGGGATATCGCAACGTGCGCTGAGGGAGCTGATCGATTCGATCCGCACAAACATCCCCGGAGTAGCGCTCCGAACAACCTTGATTGTCGGTTATCCTAGCGAGACTGAAAGGGCATTTACTGATCTGACCAGGTTTATCGAGGAGGTGCAGTTCGACAGGTTGGGAGTGTTTACCTATTCGCTTGAGGACGGGACGTCCGCGTACCCGCTTGGGGATCCAATTCCTAAGAAGGAAAAGGAACGTAGAAAAGACTTTGTGATGGAATTACAAAAAGAAATCTCACAAGCAAGCAATGACCGGCTCGTCGGGACACGTCAGAAGGTTATCATAGACAGGGTCGAAGACACTACTTATGTTGGCCGCACTGAACGGGATGCACCCGAAATCGACAATGAAGTGTTCATCGAGTCCGGGGATCACCTCAAAGTCGGGACTTTTTGTGATGTTGAGATTGTTGATGCTTATGAGTACGATCTGGTTGCACGGAAGCCCGCCATTATGGAAGGGCAGACAAGTGCATAGCAGGACTATTTAGGAGAGCGGCCATGAAGATGACGGCGTTGTTCATGCTGGTGACAATCCTGATATTTGGAATTCAGGTGGATGCATTCTGTCAGTTTGAGAAGTATCAATTGACAGATGAAGAAGCAGAACCCTATTCTGTGGACGCCATTAGCTTCGCGGCGCATAAGGGCAATCTCAGCCGCCTTGATGTGTATGTCCAGGTTTCTTATGAGCAGTTAAGTTTCCTACGTAGGGATGGAAAATATCGCGCTTCGTATGAAATGACGATCGACATTCTGGATTCAACAGAAAATCTTGTCAGTGAAA
>CAYPVN010000161.1:2160-4382 GCA_964414155.1 uncultured Chitinophagales bacterium | reverse complement strand
GTCAGCTCGCAAAGTGGCGCAAGGAGACGCCGGGCTGCGGATCCGTAGTTCATCTGGACAACGCGGGTGCTGCGCTTATGCCACGAACCGTTGTCGCAGCAATTGAAGACTACCTTGAGGTGGAAGCAACAGTCGGCGGGTATGAAGCCGCGGCATTACGTGCCAACGAGATCCGGGAGACATACGAGCTCGTGGGAGCCCTCATCCACGCAGCGCCAAGAAACGTTGCTATCGTGGAGAACGCCACCGTGGCAGTTGCTCAGGCACTGAGTGCGTTCGACTTCACCCTAGGCGACGTGATCGTGACGACGCGGACCGACTATCCGTCGAACCAGCTCATGTATCTGTCTCTGGCTCGACGACACGGCGTGGTGATCAAGAGGGCCGAGGATCTGCCGGAGGGCGGCGTGGACCCCCAGAGCGTCGCCGAGCTGGTACGCGATCCACGCTGCCGTCTCGTCTCGTTGACCTGGGTGCCAACCAATTCGGGCTTAGTACAGCCCGCCGAAGAGGTCGGAGCCGTATGCGAGGAGGCTGGCGTTCCATATCTGGTTGATGCTTGCCAGGCAATCGGTCAAATGGCCGTCGATGTCAGCTCTTTGCGCTGCGATTATCTCGCGGCGTCCGCTCGAAAGTTTCTCCGCGGTCCCCGCGGAATCGGTTTCCTCTACGTCTCCGACCGCGCCCTGGGCCGGGGGTCTTTTCCGCTTTACGTTGACATGAAGGGAGCGGACTGGACCGATCCGAATGACTTCCACCTGGTCTCGGACGCCCGACGTTTCGAGAACTGGGAGTTTTCGTACGCTCTCGTGGTGGGGATGGGCGCGGCGGCCGTATATGCGCAGAGAGTTGGGAATGTGGGTGTGGAGCGAGGATCAGAACTCGCCGAAAAGTTGCGCGAAAAGCTGCGAGGTATTCTTGGGGTTCGCTTGCTGGATCGCGGGCACCGCCTGTGTTCGATCGTCACTGCCGAACTGTCTGGTTGGAATGCCGAGCCGGCGATGCTGGCGCTGCGGGCTCGGGGCATCAACACGGGTGCCTCGCTCCGAACCGATGGAGTCATTGACATGGATGCGAAGCAGGCGTCGTCCGTACTCCGAATCTCGCCACACTACTACAACACGAGCACGGAGATTGCCACGGTCGCCTCCGCGATCGAGGATCTTCTTCGGAGTGGTTCGAATGAACTCAAGCACGGCTTTCCTGAGTGAAATGTTTTGTAGTACTGCCGATGAAATCGGCTGTTCATCGAAAAAGAAAAGACTATTTAGACGACGCCTCAAAAACCAGTTATTTCAACTAGATAATTACAAATATATGAGTATTCCAATCAGTATGGGAATTGTGGGGTTGGGCGCGATGGGTTCCGAAATGCTTCGTGTTGCTACCGAGCATCCTGATTTTCATGTAGCCCTTTGTGCAGAGATTCAACCGGATAATCTTGATCGCGCCCAAAGGAGATATCCAAAAACGAGATTCACATCGTCTCCATCGGATGTAATCGATTCAAAGGAAATCGAGGCCGTATATATAGCAACTCCTCCAAGCTTCCATGCGAATTACGCTATCAAAGCGATGGAGAGTGGTAAGGCTGTGTTTTGTGAAAAGCCGTTAGCAATCAGCATTTCAGATGGAGAGGCAATGCTCGAAGCCGCCAAGCGAACGGATGCCATAAGTGTCTTGAATTTTGCATTGTCCGATCGGCGGGCGGTACTTGAAATTGAGCGAGCCTTAAAGGCAGACGAAGCAGGCGATATCTGTGCGGTCGATATACGATTGGCGTTCCCAAGGTGGCCACGGGATTTTCAGTCGGGAGCGGCTTGGCTTGGTGATCGCCAGCAGGGTGGTTTCATGCGTGAAGTGTTTTCGCATTTTGCTTATCTGACAGATCGGTTAATTGGTCCCCTAAAACCTATGTTTACTCAATTAGGGTATGGGCAAGGAAGTATAGATAGCAGTGAAACCTCAGCGTTTGGACTCTTACACGGCGGACGTATCCCCGTTAGGGTGGTTGGTCAAACGACTGCAGCGGTGCCAGAAATGTACGATTGGTATCTCTATGGGACGCGGCGTTCTTATTGTCTACGTGATTGGGGGGATTTATTTATTTCAGACGGTAAATCTTGGACCAATATCATGCTTGATGGTGAAAGAGGTTCTGAAATGACTAGGCTCACGAAGTTCTCAAAACAAATCCGTGGAGAGAAGCATGATAATCAACT
>CAYPVN010000161.1:0-2060 GCA_964414155.1 uncultured Chitinophagales bacterium | reverse complement strand
CAGGAGACTTTGATTCACATCCGGCTTTCACGCCCGACGGGAGAACGCTTTTCTTCTTACGCAGTACACCAAATTTTAACCTGTGGACGATTCTCACCTCGAGGTTCGAAGGTGGGCAATGGAGCACACCCGAAATTGCTCCTTTTTCGGGTCAATACTCGGACGCCGATCCGGTTGTCACGTCAGATGGCTCGCGACTTTACTTCATCTCGAATCGTCCCGTCCCGGGTAAATCACAACCAGACCTGGATATTTGGGTCATGGAGCAAACTGCCGTCGGATGGAGTGAGCCGAAGAATGTGGGTATTCCTATCAATAGCTCTGGCAGAGAATGGTATCCCACAGTTGCAGCCAACGGTACAATGTATTTCGGATCGGACCGTGAAGGTGGAAAAGGTCGAACGGACATCTACCGATCGCGCCTCGTCAACGGCAAATACACTGAAGCGGAGAATCTTGGCGAGGCGATCAATACACAATTTGATGAATTTGAACCGATGATTGCCCCGGATGAAAGTTTCCTGATTTTCATGTCAGGTGGGCGACCAGACGGACGAGGAGGCTTTGACCTCTATATTATCTACAATCGCGATGGCGCGTGGGCGAAGGCTGTCAATCTCGGCGACAAGATCAATTCTAGCGGGGATGAGTATTCACCGAGAATTTCTCCGGACGGGAAATACTTTTTCTGGACAAGCACCCGGGGTTTCGCGGATAGACCGCTGGAGAAACGACTCGACTATCAAGAGCTTATGAACAGATTGCGAAGCCCGCGCAATGGTTTAGGCGACATCTACCAAATAGATATCGATGCTGTTTTGAGTATTGGAAAATGAATATCACAGAATCCCGACTGATAAGTTACTTGAACATTCTTCATTCTTTTCATATCCGGGAGAAACCTTGAAACCAAAACACTGGTTCGTATTCATCACCCTCGGGCTGATTTGGAGCTCTTCCTTTCTTTGGATCAAGATCGGTGTGCAGGAAATCGGCCCAATGGCACTGGTCGCATTCCGGATGTTCTTTGGCGCGGTAACCGCCACCATTATTGGCATCTATCAGAAAGTGACATGGCCTCGTGATTTGAGGACGTGGGGTATTTTTGCGATCCTCGGCCCTGCCAGTCTTGCCATTCCCATCTTTCTCATCTCATGGGGGGAGCAGACGATTGACTCGGCTGTCGCATCCATTCTCAATGCAACTGTGCCGCTGTTTACGATTGTCATTGCACACTTCTTGCTGCATGATGATAAAATGACTCTGCAAAAAGTACTGGGCTTACTGATCGGATTCGCCGGTGTGATGATTCTCTTGAGCAAAGACCTGTTGGCCAGCGAACAGCATTCAGTCATTGGCCAGGTCGCGGTGATCGTTGCATCTCTTTTTTACGCCGGCAGTGCAGTATTCGCGCGTAAACTCACCCAGCACGTTCAAGGGGTGCCACGCGGAGCGATGCCTCTCATTACGTCCACAATCCTCATTTGGTTCGTGGGTCCGATGACCGAAAAACCATTTCTTTTTCCCACAATAACACTTACGTGGGTCGCGGTCCTATGGTTAGGAATATTCGGTTCCGGACTCGCAATGATTATGTTCTATTATCTGATCCACGAAATCGGCCCAACACGTGCTTCCCTGGTGACTTACCTTTTTCCCGCTGGCGGAGTTATCCTCGGCGTGATCTTCCTGGATGAACATCTTTCGTGGCAGTTATTAACGGGGACCTTTTTCATCATCGCGAGTCTCGCGGTCGTTAACTGGAAACGAATAAAGCCCTGAAACGATTGTCGCTCCGGCTTCGTGACTAAAATTGCAGGGGATCAGTTTCAAGAGTTCAAATCATGATCTACTGACGCGAGCGGATCCATACGTGAGATTCATCGAGGTGAGATCAGCCGTCCAACTGCCATTGGCGTTGGAATGTCGATGCGTCAGTTGTCTGCACGTATCGTGAACCGCCAGCGATCAGTCATTATTCATCAAACTGCTCGTTCAGATGGAAAGACAACGCATTCATTCAATTGATATTCTTCGTGGGATCATAATGGTTGTTATGG
>CAYPVN010000160.1:0-4407 GCA_964414155.1 uncultured Chitinophagales bacterium | reverse complement strand
CATTACATCTCGAACATTGTGGAATAAGGTAAATTTTGATTAATATAGGGAGAATCGCCGTTGCAATCAACCTGCACCAAGCTCAACCCGGTACCCTCAGGTTCACACACAAAGAACAGCAGAGAGCAATGAAATACTTCGCGCTTATCCTTTTTAGTCTGGTCCTTTTTTCAGGATGTCAGCCGGCTGCTCGAATAACGTCGCGGGAAGCCTCTTGGTATTCACCTTCTGCCATCAGCCACTCTCCATATCCTGCCCTGAAATCCAGGATTGATGCATTGCTTCCCGACTCACTCTTCCCACCCGCGAGCGTCGGTATCAAGATTGTCTCGTTGAAGAACAATGAAACATTGTACGAAGTGAATCCAACGTTGCTCTTCAACCCCGCATCGAACCAGAAGATTTTCACAGCAGCAACGGCGCTCTCGCAATTAGGAGCAAACTACCAAATCAATACTCAGGCTTACCTCGACAGCTCAAGGATCTATGTCAAAGGTCTCGGCGACCCGCTCTTGTCGACAAAGGATATCGACTCGATCGCATCGACGTTGAGTGCGATGCTTCCGAATGACAAGCGTTGGGTGCTCGCTGGTGACACAACGTACTTCGACGACGCCTATTGGGGATCGGGATGGATGTGGGATGATGAACCGGACCCGACGGCGATGTTCATTTCACCACTGTCGGTGAACAGCAACTCCATCACAGTTAAGGTGGCGCCGGGTACTCGAGCTGGCGAACTGGTTGTTGCGACGACCGAGCCTGTTACGAATTTCGTCTTGATCAAGAATATGGGAGAAACAATCACGGATTCGATCACCGAGAGGATGGTCGTCTCGCGAGAATGGCGCGAGAGGTCGAACACCATTACCATAGCCGGACAAATGCATCCGTGGGATTCAGCCATGACACACACAATCAGTGTATGGGAGCCGGAGCGCTATACACTGACCCTGCTGAGCGAGCGGCTTCAAACAAGAGGATGTGAAATCGGGGGAGTTGAGCTGGGCACCGTTCCGTACACAGCAATCGAGGTGATGAGGTATTCTCATCGACTCGACTCCGTGCTTGCACTTGAAATGAAGCAAAGCGACAACCTCGCAGCCGAAAACCTTCTAAAGATTCTTGGCGCCGAGAAACGAGGAGCGCCGGGAACTGCTCAGAAGGGTCTTGCAGTAATCAAGGAGTTTCTCTCACAGGAAGGAATTGACACAACCAGATTGGTTCTTGCCGATGGCTCGGGAGTCTCGCGCTACAATCTAAGCTCGGCCGATGTCATCGTGCAGTTACTGAAAATCATGCATGACCGTACCGATCTCTTCGAGACATTCTACAACTCACTGCCGATTGCAGGTGTAGATGGTTCGCTCTCGAACCGCATGAGGGAAACACCCGCGCAAGGAAACCTGCACGCAAAAACTGGAACCCTGAGCGGCGTGTCGACACTCTCAGGATACGTGCACACTGCTGAAGGTGAGATGCTCGCGTTCTCGATCATGATGCAGAATTTCCCGACCGCGTCGCGGCCGTACCGGCAAGTGCAGGATGCGATTGGGGTTTTGCTGAGCGGGCTGAGAAGAGAGAGCTTGTGAGCGTTTCGCATCCTCTGTCGTCTGCTGCGTCAGTCGACCACCCCCGTCCCCCTCCTTGTCTTTGCTTAATCATGGGGAGGAGGGGGAGTGTTGCGCGCCGCGAGCAACACACCCTCCCCTCCCTGCGCATCATTAAGGCCAAGGGGAGGGATGGGGTGGGGTCAACATCGCTAGATGCCGCTCACAGCTCTGCTCGCAACGATTTGCTGGTGCAGCCCCAATTCATCATCACTTCTCACCCGCTGTCTTATCACTGGAGTACTTGTACACCGTTTTGCCCACAGCATAACCCAATGTATCGCTCAACATCTGAAATCTGTTTATGACCGTCCCGAAATCGGCGACGCGCCAGGTTCTCATGAATTCAGGACGATACACTTCGTACAAAAAGCCCCGCGAGATTTCCCGCGGGGCGGATGCATGTTCCAGATGATGCGCGGCTCCCGGTCGGATCTGTATCACCGACAGCGTGCGTGCAGAAGCACACAGCACTGACAGGTCCGTCGGCAGAAAGTTCAGCCCGTCCAATTGGACTAGGGTCCTGAATGCTGTAAAGAGTATTCCCCCGGAGATCCAACACTGTTACTCCCCTGTAAACGGTTTTCCCGTCAGTAGGAGCGAGTCCTTCATCGCGTGATTTTCCGATGAGCGCGATGCATGCCGCAACTGGTGAGACAACCACCCACGTGGATGGAGAAGGCCTCTGCCAGAGGAGCTTCTGCTGGGGATCGAGCACAGCAAGCTCGAGCGAACGATTCGACTTTGAAGTCAGCAAGAGCACGTCGAAGCGCTCGTTAAGCTCGAAGACGCGTTGCTGGTGGAACGCTGGATCAATCTGGCGCAGGGGTGGGAGCGAGCGCTCTTCGGACAACACGAGTTGCTGTGCCTGGAGCGCGGACATCAAGAGAACGGTTGCGAGGCATACAGAGAAAGCGCATCGCATGCATATCTTCCATCGGCCCATGGTGCCTCCCGCTATGTTGTTGGTTGAAGGGGTTTTCGGTCAGATGGCACTGTGCGAAAATAGCTGGTTGAAATCACAAGGTCAAGAAATTGTTAGGAAAAAATGAAAAACAGTGACCATCCCCGTGACCAGAAAACAGACCGTCGGCAGAAAGGACAGGGGGCGCCATCCTCGAGTACCAACTCCCAACGGTGGCTGAATAATGGGTGTAGCTGTAGTACTGCGGTTCCACCGTCGTTCCACTGCCCTGCACAAAGCTATTCGGGAGCTCTGTAAACTCTGGTTCTTCACTTCGGCGGCGATGGACGGCAGGCCCTTGGCACGTCTCTACAGCAGAGACGAGAACCAGAGATCATAAAAAAACCCGATCACGATGAACCATGACCGGGCTTGAGAAAACATGTATAATGCCGTGAGCTATCGCTTTGTCGACGCATCTGATATTCGTATGCGGATATCGCCGCCGGATGTATATGCACGAATAGTGTTGCCACCGCCATTGATGCTTCCACGAATTCTACTCTCATTCACCTTGCCCGTTATTGTCAAAGGAAGGTCACAACTTACATCCCCGCCACTCGTCTCAGCATCTATTGTTGCAGCCACATTCGGGTCAACCACGACATCGATATCACCACCCGAGGTTTCAGCGAGGATTCCCTTGTTGTCGCCGTTGACCTTCACAATCACATCACCGCCCGATGTTTCGGCATGAACCTTTCCCACCACATCGCTGACACGTATGTTTCCTCCAGAGGTGCTCACGGTAACATCTCCAACTGTGGAGCCAACCGCGATATCGCCGCCTGATGTTTCCGCGTCAACATTCCCGTTGATCCGTTCAAGGTTGATCTGACCGCCCGATGTGCTTATGCGAATGCCACCTTCAATATCGGCCAGAGCGATATCGCCGCCGGAGGTCTCGCCATAAACAGCACCCTTTAGATCCCGAACTTCGATTTCGCCCCCGGAGGTGTTCGTCCTGACATTGTATTCGTGCGGCACGTTTACCGTGAAGCGAACGTCGAGATCATTCCAGCCAAAGAACCGCCAGGTTCCACCCGCGTTTCGACCGTTGACGTCAACGCCGCTGGCCGTCTGAGTTGCGCTGATTTCAAAATCCCTCACATCCCGTTCGCTTCCCTTTATTTCCGCCACAATGGATACTTCCTTTGACGAAGCCCCGCGAATGAAAATCGATCCAACATCAGTCTTCAGCGTAAACGTTTCCCCTGGCGTGACGGTGAACTTCTTATCGAAACGCTTCTCGGCACACAGAGAGCTGGAAACCGAAAACAGGATGAAGAGAAGAATGGCGCTAGTTCCAACAAGCTTTGGTTTCATGGGTGTCTCCAAGGATGAGTGAATTGTTCTCTGACACTTAGACGACAACAGAGCCCAAAAGGTTGCACAGTCTTTGCATTTCGAGAATGATTTATGTACCATTGGCGGGTTAGCAAATTGATTATTCCGGAATTTCCTCTTGGAAAATGTTTTCGATGCATTACGCCTTTGTGTGCAGTCTCCTTGCAAGCTTGATCCTTAGCTGCACGGGGGAACGACCTCAGCCAAGGCGTGAGCCCTCGACAAAAGCAGAACCTGCCGTGACTGCTCCCACAATTCCATCGTTTAGCGGAGATCGCGCGTACTCGCATCTCTTGAAACAGGTATCATTCGGCCCAAGAAATCCCAACTCGCAGGGGCATCAGGCTTGCCTTGACTTTCTTTATTCTGAACTGAGTGCACTCTGCGAACAGGTAAGGATGCAACAGTTTGTTCATGTGGGTTACGAAAACGAGAGATTGAACCTGACAAACGTCATCGCATCGTTCAATGTCTCATCGAACACAC
>CAYPVN010000159.1:0-4407 GCA_964414155.1 uncultured Chitinophagales bacterium | reverse complement strand
ACATCACGATGCTTTCGAATGGGATCGGCCGCGCGGCGTACGCGCTGCCGGCAAGTTGCATCCGCGCTGCACGGAACAACTCATCCAGCGCGTCCTGGTCTTCCTTGCGCAGCCCGCGCCGGAATTTCGACCATGTCTCCATCTCGGCCTGGATGACCATGGTAAAGGTCGGTACTGTGCGTCCCATGATATCACCTTAAATAAGAACCTCATGATTACAGATTACGGATTTCAGTCCGTCCATATCTCCCCTGCGGTTCATGCACGATCCGCTGTCCCCCTTCATCCTCTATAACATAAAAGGCGTGGTCCATAGCCGACTTCAGTTGCGGAAAGAGTCCATTGCGCTCCTTCGATTCCAGTTTCATGTCGAGCGAGGCGAGAAGAACCGAGATATGCTGTTGCTTCAGCTTTTCGAGCGCGCCGATGATGCGGTGGAGACTGGCCCTGACTTCAAACAGCGGCGCCTGCTCATCATAGAAGGTGTCCAGCAGCCCGAAGATGATGACGATCGGCGAACGCCTGGCGTGCACAAATACCGGCAGACGTTCGGTGATCGTGGCCTCCATCTGGTAGCAGGTGAATGCCCGAGAAATAAAAATGCGCTCCAGCAATTGCTCTGGTGTCACCCGCTCTTTCGTCAGGCGCCGGGCCGTTACCTTGCGCGCAAAGTCGGTTATGTAGTAGAGGTCGAACCGGTTCGAGCCATCCACAACGGTCACGGGAACGTCGCGCAGCAGCGCATGGGATGCGGCGTGAAGCGAGAGTCGGAAGACGCTACGATCGCCATGAAGACAATAGAGCTTGCCGGGGGGAGCCGCTTGAAACTGGCGGACAAGCGATGTATACGGGATAAGAGATGTCGAATTCATGACAGAGGCTATCCATCGAACAGTTTACAGCTCATACACTGGACTGTGCAGGTGATATCCGGCCGCATCCACCTGGAAAGCATCCTGAAGAGCATATGCAATCCCCCACTGGATGCTCTTATACCCGTACTTCTCCTGCAACGCATCGAGCCGGCTATGCAGCCGGCCGAGTTTCTCCGAGTTCTTCACACCCAGTTCCATCTGTTCGCCGGCCTCCTGCAGGTTGGAGACCTTCACCCCCACCAGTCGTATCATGCGGTTACGGGGAAGGAGTTCGCTCAACAGCTTTCTCGCCAGGCAGAAGACATCCTCTTCATTTGCCGTGGCGACAGCGAGCGTGTTTTGCTTCTGTACCGTTGTGAAGTCCGCGAACCGGACTTTGACCGTCACGGTGGATGCAGCATGGTTTCGCTTGCGCAGAGTCTTGCAACAGCGTTCAGTCAGGTAGTAGAGTGTGGAGGTGATGAACTCACCGTCATTCGTATCGCGCCAGAAGGTGGTATCCCGCGAGATGGATTTCTCCACCCGGTCGAACTGCATCACCTGTTCATCACGGCCGTTAGCGACAGCGGTAAGGTAACGAGCAATCCACGATTGTGGATTACCAATTGTGGATTTCTGATGCAGGATGTCAGCAACGGTGCGTATGCCCTGCGCGTGCAGTTTCGGCGTCGTTTTGATTCCGATGCCCGGCACCATCTCCACCGGCAACGGAGCGAGGAACTCCTTCTCCCTGCCGTGCGATATAACCACGAGGCCATCTGGTTTTTTCAAGCTTGCAGCGATCTTTGCACAGACCTTGTTCGATGCAACACCGATGGAAACGCGCAAGCCGCAATCCTTCCATATCCGTTCCTTTATTGCCGTTGCCATCCGCACCGGATCGTGGCCATGGAAATGCAGGCAGCCGGTCACATCCATATATGCTTCATCCACGCTCACCTGTTCGATATCGGGGGTGAAGTCGTACAGGATATTCATAACTCGCTCGGAGTATTCGCCATACAAGTGGTGATTGCCCGACATGAACACAGCGTCCGGCGGCAGCAATCGTTCCGCTGTGCGGATCGGCATCGCGGTTTTCACGCCGTACGCTCGTGCTTCGTAGTTCGGGCAGGCAACGATGCCGCGGCTGCCGCGCGGCCCCCCTATGCACAGCGGTTTCCCCCACAACTCCGGATGCAACGCCATCTCCACGGAGGCGAAGAAGCAATCGATATCGAGAAGAAAAATTGTACGCATGAAATTAAACCGCCGGAGCGGCAAGCTATCAGGATGGGATCACTCAATACCGAATGGTTTATCCAGTCAACGCATATTCCCTCGCCGCGCACTCTTCGCAAACACCACCTGCCGTGTAGTGCCGGGAACATTCGCTACACAACGTCAGGATTTCTTCCATACAAGCGCGACAGTGGACATCGCCGTGCAACGATTCCTCCACGGCGCCGTGGAATTCATCCAGTTCCTGCACGCTCAGAGGGTGGTCGCACACACAGCATGTGGCGGGTGATTGAGTGAGAAGACGCTCGAAGCAAGTCATGACAACACCTCTTGATTGAGTTCGGAGATTGGCCAATCGGGCCTTCTGCAGGATACGACATTTTTGTCGTCTTGTCAAGTACGAAGACACAAATTTGTCGTATCCTTGTGATCGCCCCGCCTTTGATTCTGAAATTGCAATTCTGTAACTTTGATCATCATTTACTTGCTTACTTCGAAAAGGACGCCATCATGGACCAACAGCCCACCTCAGCCGAAACTGTGCAGCCGATGTCTTTCAGTGAAAAGCTTACCAACATCTTCGCTTCACCCGGCGAACTGTTTGAAAACGTTCGAATGACGGATAAGACAACACGTAACTGGCTTGTTCCTTGGGCCGTGTTTGTTGTCATTGCAATTGTGATGGGGCAATTGATTGTGCATAACGCATCGCTCGCAGACCAACTTGACACCACAATCAGACATGAACTTGACAAGCGGGTACAGGAAGGGAAGATGACACAGGTAGAGGCGGACCGGGCATACGAGTTCGTGAAGCCGGGAACGACTATGTTCACAGTCGGTCAGGTGGGCTGGACTGCTCTCGTTAGCCTTGCCACATTATTTGCGCTGGCCCTGTTGTACTGGCTGATCGGAAAAACAGCGATGAAAGCCACAGTGCAGTATATGAAAGTGACGGAAGTCGTTGGACTCGTTTTTCTTATCGTGGCACTCGAGCAAATCGTTACAACGCTGATGATGATTGCCATGGACTCGATCCACGCAACGCCGAGCCTTGGGATTTTTGTCTCCAACTTCGATATGGAAAACAAAGCTCATCTCGCTCTGGCAAAGATTAATGTTTTCACGTTTTGGAATTTGTCCGTTGTCGGTGTCGGCCTCTCGAAGCTCTTCCAGCGAGATTTCCAAAAGGTTCTTGTCCTTGTGTTCGCGGCTTGGGTTCTCTGGTCATTGGTAACACTCTTCAGCGGATTCAAATTGTGGGGCTGAGTTACTACAAAATGGAAGACAGCCCGCTTGTCATACAGGCGGGCTTTTCTTTTTCGGCCTCCCCTTCTTATATTACCCGTAATGAAAAAGCGAGCAGCATCGAATACCATCCCTCTATTTCCAGAATCTTATACTGACTCCACCTCAAAGGGCGCCTCGACCTCGGAGTATGTCCAGAGAAACAAGGAGCGCTTGCATCGATGGGCGAGCAAAGGGATTCTGTTCGGGACTTCTTCCTGGAAATACCAGGGCTGGAAGGGGATGATCTATAATAGAGTATACCCGTCGACGAAGGTTTTCAACAAGGAGTGTCTGGCCGAGTACTCCGAGCTTTTTCCAACTGTTTGCGCAGACTTCGCCTTATATGATTTTCCGAATGCGGATACCATGCGGGTCATCCACGATCAGACGAAAGACGATTTCAAGCTTTCATTGAAGGTCACAGACCGGATTACCATCAAGCGCTATCCCAACCTCCGGCGCTACGGCACGAATGCCGGAAGAGACAATCCGGATTTTCTGAACCGCGAGTTGTTCGAGGATGCGTTCCTCAAACCGATTGAGAAGCTGAAGAAGAAACGGGGCGCCATCATATTCGAGTTCTCAACCTTCCAACCGAACTCAGGGGTAACATACGATTCTTTTATCGCTGCGATCGACGACTTCCTTTCACAACTCCCAAAGGACTTCGAGTACGCGATTGAAGCGAGAAATAGGGAGTTCCTCACAACTGATTATTTGGAGATGTTGAAATCAAATGGCGTTGCGCATGTGCTGAACAGCTGGACAAGAATGCCACCAATCATCGAACAGATCCAGATGGCCGGAGTTCTCTCGGGAAACTTTTCCGTTGCTCGTGCGTTGTTGAAACCGGGACGCACCTACGAAGAAGCCGTGGAGAAATTTCAACCGTATGACTCAATTAAGGAAGAGAATTCGGAGTTGCGGCTTGGGTTGGTGGATGCAGTCGGCCGTTGTATTGATGAAGGAAAAACCTTGTACGCGTACGTGAACAACAGGGCAGAAGGAAACTCGCCAAAAA